>JAAYAX010000012.1 GCA_012719175.1 Methanomassiliicoccus sp. | reverse complement strand
TCGGATGACCAACAGGAAGGCTGATGCGCTCTATCGCCAGCATAAGCTGCGTGGAGAGGGGTTCGAATCGCATGCCAAGCTGCAGCTCTGCTATCCTGATGGCAGGCCATACCCGTCTCAGGACCTTCCGCTCACCCGTTCCGCCCTCTACGGTGAAACGTATGTGGACCTGGACATGGACCTCGTATGGCCGGACGGTGAGGTGCGGCATCTATTGGTTAACTCCGCGCCCATCACTGGTAATGATGGCAGCAGGATCGGGGCTGTGGAGGCTATTATGGACATCACCGATCGTAGGAGGACGGAGCTGGAGCTGAAAAGGTCCAATGCCGAGCTCCAGCAGTTCGCCTTCGTCTCATCCCATGATATGAAGGAGCCCCTAAGGATGATAACGGCGTACCTGTCATTGTTGGAGAAGCAGTTCGGAGATAAGCTAGAACCCAAAGCCAAGGAGTACATGATGTATGTCAACTCCGGAGCGGAACGCATGAGGCAGATGGTGAACGATCTATTGCAGTTCTCCAACATCGATGCGAAGGCCAATGGGTTTCATCCCGTGGACATGAACGAGGTCCTATCGATCGTCCGTGAGAACATTCACTTCTCGATGTTGGAGCTCAACGCCAAGGTCCATTCCGAACCTCTGCCCATGGTAACAGCCGACAGGACACAGATGATACAGCTGATGACGAACCTGCTGAGTAACGCCATCAAGTTCCACGGTGCAGATCCCCCGAGGGTGTGGATATCCTCAACGGGTGATTACTCTGAGTGGACCTTCACGATCAGGGACAACGGCATTGGGATCGATCCCAAGTACCAGAGCAACCTGTTCAAGATGTTCACTAGGCTTCACTCCCAGGACGAGTATCCTGGCACCGGCATTGGTCTGGCGATAAGCAAGAAGATCGTGGAACGGCACGGGGGCCAGATCTGGTGCGAATCGGATGGAGCGATCGGATCCACGTTCTACTTCACATTGCCCCGGAACATATGATCTGAGCCTCACCTTTGTAGTAAGTGATATTGCTCAACGGACGTCACAGCTTCGACCGCAATTCTTCATACTGTTGGCTTGTCCCTTCCACGGTGCTTAGGTTGAACACCAGCACACCGTCGGAGTGATGCACCACGATGCATCTCTCGACGGAATTGTATCTGGCCAGAACGTAATTGCCGAACTCATCGTTCCTAAAGTTGCCGCTGCTGACCTCCGTTCCTCCGAACCCACCGACGCGGCGACCATTATCGAAGTGGTCCCGAAGCTCCACCGAGGTCATGTTCTCATATAGGACACGCTCGTCCACCAGCGGCGCCTTCACCCAGAGGGCGTCCGGCTCCAGCTGCGCATCTACGCTTCCGGAGGCAATGAACAGGAACACGGCGATCAGGATGATGATGACGGAAGCTATGCCCGCGATCGCAATGTTCCTATTACGTTTCTTTTCAACCTCTGAGATGACAGCATCCTGAAGTCTCTTGCCTTCCTTCAGGAACCGGTTACCTGTGTTCACGTAATAGAGGCCGTAGGACAGGATGGCAGTGGCGATTATGAGCGCGATCGTGAACAGGACCATATTGTCAAAAAGGATCAACGACACCATTCCCAACAACAAGATGACCGAGAACACCGTTACCAGCATGCCAACGAACTTGGCGAGGGCGGTGGAATCGTACAGGTCCCGCACAGCTTTGGGGGAAGTATTGAAACCAGCGATCAACACCGCTCCCTTCCCCGTCACCCACATGTAGGCCGATAGGCACATCAAGGGCACCATTACGATGAGCACGATCATCAGGATCATCAAGCTCGACTCGTTCACTGGACCGCTCAGCATGATCATTGTCAATGCGATCGCGTCCCCGACGATGACCACCAACAATCCGATCTTGGTGTTCCTATCCACGATCAAGCAATGAGCTGCGTTCCCTTATCGCTTCTCATCTTTTTTAGACAGGTTCGTGAACAGATGCATGAGGTCGCTTTCAAGAAATATGGTGCGGGCGCCGGGCCTGGTATCCGAGCATAGCCAGATAGCTGTTACGAACGTTCAATCAGGGTGGAATTAAAACCCATTCCATACTTTTTTATTATTGAAGAAACATAGGAAATTCGTGGATAAAAACGAGATGGTTTGGCTCGTAAACTTACTAGATACGATCAATAGAGAGCTTGATGAAATCGCATGCCGCACTGTTATGAACATATACGAAGGAAAAGTAATGGATCCAGACGAGGATAGAATTTTATTAGACTTGAAAACAAAGAAAATGGCCGTTGAATATATGATCGACAGCTATCTCATTAGAGAACGAGATTTCCGTAGCTTACACTAGGATTAATCAAGAATCATTAGGACTCAACAGAGTATGTATTCATCCCTTCTGTCATGCCAACGGTATAAAAAAAACTCAGCACCCATCAATCCTCGGGCTTTTTTAATTCTTGTTTTCCAGATGCAGCAAGTTTCTCGTTTATTTTAGCTCTCGTCCTTGAAGATCGAGCTGGCTGAACATAATAAAAATCGAATAGCTGCTCTATCACTTCCAGCGAAAGCTCTGCTTCATCTGGCTCTACATCTACAATGATGCCAGTGTCTTTCGTCTTAGTAGGATGTGCTGCATAATTACCTACTTGTCGTACTGCATCGATGCTGTCACCAATATGCGTAGGAACTTTTCCTATCGCTACGTCTATTTGGTCGTTTAAATCCCTACCTGTTATTCCTTGAGCATTCAGTATGTTCTGTAGACATCTCCGGGAAAGTGCTGCACTAGCCTTTTCACTAAATGGTAGAACAACGGACGCTTGTTGGTAATCCTCTGCGATTTCCTTTGGGACTTCTTCTGGGATAGGTCTTGATGAAAAAAGCGGAAATCCTAGATGGGTTGTTTTCTCTATCTTACCAGAACAAATGGGTGCAGATTCAAGCTCATAAAACAATATTGGTTTTCCGCAGCTGGGACATGTCGATACTTCTGCAATTAATGTATGGGAATATCCAAGACTGCTCCATTTCGTCCCCAGGATTAGGTCATATACATTAGCCGAAGAGCCATATGTATGCAAACTTGCAGATTTGGTGAAACAAACATGGACGTTACAATGTGGACATTTCCCTGTTTTCCCAACCTCATATGACATAATTACTTACCACCATCAACACAAATTACACGTGAAATGTTCTTAAAGACAATAAAGCATGTGGATTTTTTACTGGCTATCAAATACTGCCTTTCCCCTGTTCCAGCGATGAAAGATTTATCGTGTTCTAACCTATGCCAGATGCGGTGGAATGTTGCCGAAGATGGTGTGGAGAACATGGACCCGGAACTCAAGGAGTGTGTCTTTCTATAGGGTCGAATCATCGCCTCCTGGCGGTTCTGTCCTAGGGCAAGAAGGGCCGCGATCCAGACGAACAGTTGAGTTCGAAACCACTTCTGGTGGGTTTTGACATGGAACAGGGAACCCACAGTAAGATCGTCTCCTTCATCTGGGGAATTGCTGATGACGTGCTTCGGGATCTGTTCAAGCGGGGCAAGTATCCCGATGTCATCCTCCCGATGTGCGTCATTAGGCGCATGGACGTCGTCCTTGAACCGACCAAGGAGGCGGTCCTGGAAACGAAGGAGATGCTCGATAGGGCGGGCATCACGGAGCAACGGGCGGCGTTGGAGAGCGCCGCCGGGCAGGCCTTCTACAACACGTCGAGATTCACTCTCCGCGATTTGAAGTCGCGTGGTAGCCAGCAGCAGCTCCTCGCCGACTTCGAGGACTATCTCAATGGCTTCTCGTCCAATGTCCAGGATATCCTGACCAACTTCAAGTTCCGCAATCAGTTATCCACGCTGTCCAAGGCCGACGCATTAGGCACGCTCATCAATAAGTTCCTGGAGCCTGAGGTGGACCTGAGCCCGAGCACCATCGACAATCATGATATGGGCATGATCTTCGAGGAGCTTGTCCGCCGCTTCAACGAGGAGAACAACGAGGAGGCGGGCGAGCACTGGACCCCGCGCGACGCGGTCCGCCTCATGGCCAATCTTATCTTTCTGCCCATCGAGGACCAGCTCAAGTCCGGCTCCTACCTCCTCTATGATGGCGCTGCCGGTACTGGCGGAATGCTCACCGTGGCCGAAGAGACATTGCACGAGATAGCTCTCCGGAACAGCCTCCATATCGTCACACACTTCTATGGCCAGGAGATCAATCCCGAGACCTACGCGGTATGCAAGGCCGACATGCTGCTGAAGGGTGAGGGAAGCATAGCCGATCACATCGTCGGAGGTGCGGAGCACTCCACGCTGTCCCACGACGCCTTCCCCGCGCAGGAGTTCGACTTCATGCTCTCCAACCCCCCTTACGGGAAGAGCTGGAAGAAGGACCTAGAGCACATGGGCGGCAAGGACGCGATGCGCGATCCCCGCTTCAAGGTCATGCTCGGCAACGAGGAGCTATCGTTGGTGACGCGCTCCAGCGACGGGCAGATGCTGTTCCTCGCCAACATGGTCTCGAAGATGAACCATCACTCCGCCCTGGGAAGCCGCATCGCCGAGGTCCATAACGGTTCATCGCTCTTCACCGGCGATGCGGGGCAGGGGGAGAGCAACATCCGCCGGTACATCATTGAGAACGACTGGCTGGAAGCGATCGTTGCCCTACCACTGAACCTCTTCTACAACACCGGCATCGCCACGTACATCTGGGTGCTGACGAACAAGAAGGCCGAGCACCGTAGGGGGAAGGTACAGCTCATCGACGCCACTCAGTGGTTCAAGCCGCTGCGCAAGAACCTGGGGAAGAAGAACTGCGAGCTGTCGTCCGAGGACATCGAGAGAATAACCAAGACGTTCCTTGACTTCTCTGAGACCCCCGAGTCGAAGATTTTTAGTAACCGTGATTTCGGCTACTGGAAGGTGACGGTTGAGAGGCCGCTGCGCTTGCACAGTCAGCTCACCCCCAAGAGCATCGAAACATTGCGCTTCGCCTCCGGCGACGAGGACATCAGGGCGACGTTGTACGATGAGTTCGGCGACGACCTGTTCACCAACTTCGCCAAGATTGCTGCCGCTCTGAAGATCCGTCTTGAGGAGTGGGGGAACGAGGAAGAGGGTGACGAAGAGGAAGAGTCGAATAAGGGACTACCTGAGAGGAAGCGCAAGAAGCTTCTCGACGTAAAGACCTGGGAGCGCGATTGGCACCTCTATAAGGCGGCTAACACGCTACGGGGCGAGCTTGGCGAGACCGTGTTCGAGGACCACAATGACTTCCGCGAGCGCATCCAGGCGGCGATGAAGAAGCACGCGCTCAAGCTCTCCGCAAGCGATCTGAAGACGCTGCATGAGGCGGTGAGCTGGCGCGTTGAGACCGCACCACCAGTAATTGGCAAGGTCCACAAGCCCGGCAAGGTAAAGCCAGACCCGTTGAATGGGCTCTTCGAGGCCACCATCGATGGGAAAACGGCCATAGTGGAGTACGAGCCGGACACCGATCTGCGGGACACCGAGCAGATCTCACTGTCGGAGGAGGGAGGCATTGAGGCCTTCATCCGGCGGGAGGTGCTGCCATACGTTGCCGATGCCTGGGTTGACGAGAATGCTGCGAAGGTCGGTTACGAGATCAGCTTTACCCGATACTTCTACAAGCCAAAGCCCTTGCGTAGTTTGGAGGAGATACGAGCGGACATCCTGGCCATCGAGAAGGAGACCGAAGGGCTGCTGGATGAGCTGCTGGGGGAGGGTACGAAATGAAAGCCACCGAAGCCACTTTACTGGGCCTGTTGCAGAAGTCGCCCCAATTCATCATTCCTATATATCAGCGTACTTACTCTTGGACGGACAAGCAGTGCCGTCAGTTATGGGAAGACATCATCCGGGCTGGTTCCAACGACTCCATCTCTGTTCATTTCATCGGTTCCATAGTTTACGTGGAGCAGGGCCTGTCCCAGGTCACCCATCAAGCCCCCTTGCTGGTTATAGATGGGCAGCAGCGTCTCACCACGGTGTCTCTCCTTATCGAGGCCCTTGCCCGAGAGGTAGGCGATACTGAGCCTGCCGACGGCTTCTCGGCTCTAAAGCTTCGTCACTACTACCTTAGCAATCAGCTAGAGACTGGTGATCGATTCTACAAGCTCCTATTATCCCAGACCGATAATTCGACTCTTAAGGCAATAATCAAGAACACTCCCCTTCCCCCTGAACCATCCCTACTGGTGAAGCAGAACTTCGAGCTGTTCCGGGAACTGCTCGCCGCCCAGAACGGAGATCTCGTCCCCGTATGCCGTGGGTTGGCTAAGCTCGTCGTGGTGGACATCGCGCTGAACCGTGACCAGGACAACCCTCAACTCATCTTCGAGAGTATGAACTCCACCGGGAAGGAGCTGAGCCAGGCGGACCTGATACGCAACTACATCCTAATGGGCCTGGAGCCCAAGCTACAGACCCACCTTTACGAGGAGTACTGGCGGCCGATGGAGCTGGACTTCGGGCAGGTGGCCTACGGCACGCAGTTCGACAGTTTCATGAGGCATTTCCTGACAGTGAAGACGGGTTATATACCGCGCATCGGAGAGGTATACGACGCGTTCAAGGACTACTCTCGATCCCCATCGGTAAGGAGTGGCGGCATAGAGGCGCTGGTGAAGGACATCCGGGACTTTTCCCGCTACTATTGCGCCATGGCCTTGGGAGCCGAACGAAATGGTCCCCTTGCTCAAGCCTTCCACGATCTGAGGGAGCTGAGGGTTGACGTCGCCTATCCATTCCTCCTGGAACTCTACCATGACTATGCAAACGGAATCCTGAGTCCAGACGACTTCCTGTCGAGCGTTCGTTTAATCGAGTCTTACGTGTTCCGACGTGCCATCTGCGCTATACCGACCAACTCTTTGAACAAGACCTTCGGCACGTTCAGCAAGTCGATCAACAAGGACCGCTACCTCGAAAGCATGCAGGCCCAGTATCTTCTCCTTCCTTCCTACCGTCGCTTCCCCAGCGATGAGGAGTTCCGAAGGAACCTACAGACGCGTGACCTGTACAACTCTCGCAGTAGAAGCTACTGGATCCGCCGCATGGAGAACCACGAGCGGAAGGAGAGAGTAGAGGTGGATGAGTACACCATCGAGCACATCATGCCGCAGAACCCCAATCTTTCCGCTACGTGGAAGGTAGCTTTGGGATCGGATTGGCAGCGAGTACACGATGAGTGGCTACACACACTGGGTAACCTGACGCTCACTGGCTATAACTCCGAGTACAACGACCGCCCCTTCAACGAGAAGCGAGATATGGCAGGTGGCTTCAAGGAGAGTCCACTTAGATTGAACGCTGGGTTGGGACAGGTCGAGGTATGGAACGAGGTGGCGATAAAGGAACGTGCGGAGCGACTCTCCAGCAAGGCATTGGAGATATGGAGTTTCCCCGAGTTGCAGGAGGAAGTTCTTGAACAATACCGCCCGCATCCAGAGCAGCCGAGCTACTCAATCGAGGATCATCCGTTCCTTCTATCCGCCGGAATAAGAGAGTTATTCGAAGCCCTGCGCAAAGAGGTGCTAGGCCTCGATCCCTGTGTGAGCGAGGAGTTCCTGAAGTACTATGTGGCATATAAGGCGGAGACTAATTTCGTTGATGTCGTTCCCCAATCAAAACGGCTGCGGCTAAGCCTAAACCTGCCATTCCCAGAGATCAACGATCCCAAGAAGTTATGCAGAGATGTGACTGAAAAGGGCCGTTGGGGAAATGGGGACGTGGAGATCATGCTGAACTCCATCGATGAATTACCGTACATCATGAGTTTAGTGCGGCAGGCGTTCGAATGGCAGATGGGGAATGGGGAGCACCCATGATTGCTGGACTGAAGCCGTATCCAAAATACAAGGAGTCTGCAGTAAATTGGTTTGGAAAAATTCCAACCCAATGGAAGATTATGAGGTTGAAGAATTGGATAAAGATAAATGTGAACACCTTATCAGAAGATACAGACCCCACATTCCAATTCTTCTATCTAGATATAGGTTCGGTAAGTACGGGTTCATTATTAAAAAAACCCGTAAAGTGCACATTTTCGAAAGCCCCTTCCCGAGCTAGGCGAATTGTACATCCTGGTGACACGATAGTTTCAACCGTGAGACCGAACCTGAAAGCTGTATGGACAATACTTAAGACAACAGAACCAATAGTGGCGTCAACTGGTTTTTCTGTATTAACGCCCCCGTCGAATACCGACTCAGGGTTTGTTGGATACGTTGTACAGTCAGAAGCGCTTGTCAATCAAATGGTTTCTGAGGCGGTTGGGATAGCTTATCCCGCAGTAACAGAAATGAAAATGGGTAATATGGTAATCGTGGTCCCCCCATTCCAGGAACAGAAGTGTATTACTCATTTTTTAGAATGGGCAACTACTCAAATAGGGCGAGTGATCCGCGCGAAACGGAAGCTGATCGCCCTCCTGAACGAACAGAAGCAGGCCATCATCCATCGCGCAGTCACCCGTGGCATCGACCCCTCATTGTCTCTTAAGCCTTCAGGTATACCATGGCTAGGTAATATTCCGCAACATTGGAAAATCTCACGATTAGCGAGAATATGCGATAAGATCGGAGACGGGCTTCATGGAACGCCATCATATGTGGAACAATCGTCTTTTTATTTCATTAATGGAAGTAATTTAGTTAATGGAACCATTCAGATAAAAACATCAAAAAGTTGTGTCAGCAAGTCTGAGTTCACTAAGTATTTCATTCCATTAAATAATAGTACATTGCTCATATCTATCAATGGGACGATTGGCAATTTAGCATATTTTCAAGGCGAGCCCATCATTCTTGGTAAGAGTGTTGCATACATAACTTGTGGCAGTTCGCTTTCTAGAAAATTTCTCTCATATTACCTGCAATCGTCGGCAGTGATGAATTTCTTGAGAGGAGAATTGACAGGGACTACAATTTCGAATCTATCCCTCGAATCTATTAGAAATTTATCTGTGTCACTGCCACCTCTTAGCGAGCAGCTAGAAATCGTAAGCTACATTGAAGGCGGAATAAGTCCGCTTGATTTTGCCATCGCTAGCCTCAAGCTCGAGATGGAATTATTGCACGAATATCGAACACGATTGACTTTCGATGTTGTGACTGGTAAAATTGATGTCCGCGATGCGGCTAAACAGCCGCCCATAAAAACCTCGTCGTCAATGTGGCCACAAGGTGAATCTGACCTCAAAGAGCTACCTTCAGATGCGTTATCTAAAGATAAGGAGTCGCTTCTTTTCGATGACTTGGATGAGCAGTCCGAACCAACCAATGGGGATGTCGAGACATGACCACCGACATCACTGAGAAAGGCCTCGAAACTATCATCATCCGCCACATGACCGGCAGCGATGGCATTAACAGCAATCCCGGAACCATCGAAGTGAGACCAGACCCTGAGGGCGCGGGCTATTTTGCTGGCATCCCCAAAGACTATGATCGACAACATTGTGTCGATGTCACACAACTCTTCTCCTTCCTTCAAAGCACGCAACCCGAGGAGTTCAAGAAGCTAGGTATTGTGAACGGCAACGATCCCAAGGACGTCAACCGTCTCAAGTTCCTTGCCCGCACCGCTTCCGAGATCAATAAACGCGGTGTGATTGACGTACTGCGCAATGGGGTGCAGCATGGGCCGACGAACCTCAATCTCTTCTTTGTGACCCCCTCCCCAGGCAACGAAAGGGCGGCAGCACTCAATACTCAGAACCGGTTCTCCATCACCCGCCAGCTCGCATACAGCAACGATGAGACGAGGCGGGCTCTTGATCTCTGTCTCTTCATCAACGGCCTTCCCATCGCCACATTTGAGCTGAAGAACTCGCTGACCAAGCAGACCGTTGACGATGCGATAGAGCAGTACCGACGTGATCGTGACCCACGGGAACCGCTCTTCGCTTTCGGCCGCTGCGTGGTGCACTTCGCTGTCGATGACGCTGAGGTGCAGATGTGCACCGAACTGAAGGGCAAGGCATCTTGGTTCCTGCCGTTCAACAAGGGATATAGCGATGGTGCGGGCAATCCTCCGAACCCTAACGGCCTCAAGACTGACTACCTGTGGAAGGAGGTGCTGACCCCCAGGAACCTGACCAACATTCTGGAGAACTACGCCCAGATAGTCGAGGTAAAGGGCGAGAGGAACGGCAGGAAGAAGCGCAGCCAGGTCTTCCCCCGGTATCATCAGCTCGACGTCGTGCGAAAGCTCCTGGCGGACGTTGAGGAGAAAGGTGTCGGTCGAAGATACTTGATTCAGCACTCAGCCGGCAGCGGTAAGAGCAACTCCATCGCCTGGCTCGCCCACCAGCTCATCGGTGTGAAGCGTGACGGGAGAGAGGTCTTCGACTCTGTCGTCGTGGTCACCGACCGCCGCGTTCTCGATGATCAGATTCAGAGGACGATAAAGCAGTTCATGCAGGTCGGAGCGACGGTCGGGCACGCGGAGCACTCCGGCGACCTTCGCCGCTTCATCAACGAGGGCAAGAAGATCATCGTCTCCACGGTGCAGAAGTTCCCCTTCATTCTCGATGAGATCTCGCGCGAGGACCGAGACCGCACCTTCGCCATTATCATCGATGAGGCGCACTCCAGCCAGGGCGGTAAGACCTCCTCGGCGATGAGTGCGGCGCTGACCGACGAGGACCCCGAGGACACGGTAAACGACGCGCTGGAGCGACGCATGAAGGCCCGTAAGATGCTCACCAACGCCAGCTACTTCGCCTTTACCGCCACGCCGAAGAACAAGACCCTGGAGATGTTCGGCGAACCCCTGCCGCTGGATGCCGAGGGCAAGGTGAGGCACCGGCCGTTCCACAGCTACACCATGAAGCAGGCGATCCAGGAAGGCTTCATTCTGGACGTGCTGGAGCACTACACGCCGATTAACAGTTATTATCGCCTGATCAAGAAGGTGGAGGCCGACCCTGAGTACGATGTGAAGAAGGCCAACAAGAAGCTGCGCCGGTACGTCGAAGGGCATGACCAAGCTATACGTATTAAGGCGGAGATCATGGTAGACCACTTCCACGAGCAGGTTCTTGCACTGAACAAGATAGGCGGTCAGGCGCGTGCGATGGTGATATGCAACGGCATCGAGCGGGCCATCCAGTACTTCCTTGCGATACGTTCATATCTAGAAGAGAGCAAGAGCCCCTACAAGGCGATCGTGGCGTTCTCTGGCGATTTCGAGTTCCGGGGCGGTACGGTGAACGAATCCACGCTCAACGAGTTCCCCAGCGGCGATATCGTCGATCGCTTCAAGGATGACCCGTACCGCTTCCTCATATGCGCCGACAAATTCCAGACCGGGTACGATGAGCCGTTGCTGCATACAATGTACGTGGACAAGCCACTCGCTGGGGTGAAGGCCGTGCAAACGCTGTCACGACTCAATCGAGCACATCCACAGAAGCACGATGTGTTCGTGCTCGACTTCCACAATAACACTGCAACGATCGAGGAAGCGTTCTCCGACTACTACCGCACGACGATCTTGAGCGAGGAGACGGACCCCAACAAGCTCCACGATCTCAAAGCGACTCTCGATAACGCGCAAGTGTACTCTCCGCAGCAGGTCGAGGTGGTCGTGGAGTCGTTCCTGTCAGGGGCGAGCCGAGAGCAACTGGACCCCATACTCGACACCTGCGTGGCGGTGTACAACGAGCGATTGGACGAGGACCAGCAGGTGGAGTTCAAAGGGAAGGCCAAGGCCTTCGCCCGTACCTACGATTTCCTCGCGTCGGTAATGCCGTACACAAACAGGGAGTGGGAGAAGCTATCCATCCTGCTCAACATGCTCATCCCCAAGCTGCCCGCTCCTAAGGAGGAAGACCTCTCCAAGGGGATCTTGGAGGCGATCGACATGGACAGCTACCGCGTAGAGAAGAAGGCCACGATAGCGATCCGCCAGCCCGATGAGGATTCGGAGATCGGACCGATACCCGTGGATGTCATCGCGGGGAAGAAGGAGCCCGAACTCGACAAGCTCAGCAACATCCTGAAGAGCTTCAACGAGCAATTCGGAACGCTGTTCAGCGATTCTGATAGGGTAGCAAAGCGCATTAAGAACGATATAGCGCCGAAGGTGGCCGATGACCCGGCGTACAAGAACGCTCGAGAGAACACCCCGCACACCGCCCGCATAGCTCATGATGAAGCCCTGAACAAAGTGATGCAGACCCTGCTCAAGGACGACACGCAGGTGTACAAGCAGTTCGTGGAGAACGAGTCGTTCCGTGGCTTCATTCAAGAGATGGTCTATGCCATGACCATACGGAAGTGACGTATCCGATGCATCGCAGCAACCGTAGTAAGCGAAGCGTCCGAGGTATCGGATGTAGCCAGCAGGAAGACATGCTCCATGAGCATTTTTTCGCCCCTAAAGTGGCATTTCTAGCTACAACAAGGCCTCAGCTTAGCCGAGGGATTCCTTCATGCCTTGAAGCCCGCTAGCGGCCGTTCTAGGGGCCTCCCTGAGGATTGTTGAGAGAGAGCGGTGGGCCGAGAAGATAAAGGGTCGTCGGAGGCGACCGGGGGACCGATCCTGAAATCCAAATCCCTGCGAGATACCTACTCCGTGAGGATCGCCTACCCCGAGGAAGATAGATGATGCCGGGGGGATAGAGATAGGGAGAGCGAAGGTGTTCATCGGGATAAGGGGATGATCGTTGCCCTTCCTTTACCTAGGTACTATAGGGCCCCTAGAGGGACAACGGTCTACATCGGTCATGGAGGGTGCGTCCCTTAGGACGCTAGTAATGTCACCGTGACCGCTCCCGCCTGCAAGGCGGGAGCACGCACATGTCACTGGTCAGGTGACGCATACGGACCCTCTAGGACCCAATAGGTCGTTACCCAATAAAACGTGACCGTCGTCATTGGTCCAAACCTTAGGGCTTACGTTCGGCATGGGGTACATTCGCTGTAATATTACACCTATGTACGCTACTATAGTGACCTATAGTGTCCCTATAGGACCTATAGGACACATTACGGTCCCATTTGGGACCGTTTCCATGAGGATAGACTCGATATAACGGAACAAAGTAGCTCTAGGATCCTAACGTCCCTATTGGTCCGCCAACTGGACCTCCGGTCCAATATCCTTGAGGATTGGGTTCGTACACAACATGAGCGTATACGCCAATTACTCTCTAGGCCCAATATCACGGCCCCGGAGGGGCCGTACGGTCACTGATCCCCTCCTATGTTCATAGCATGCCTGTAAACGAAAACTAACGGTTTTTGGACGGAAGTGCATTCATTTTGTAGCTTCTATCACAACAAGGGCCCCATCCCACCTTAGGCAATCGCAACATGGACTGTTCTGGAAGCATGCTATCGCGTAACGTGCTATATGTGGCAACGACTTTGCATTGAAAAAGGTATAGCCAACGGGCGTGTGACTGTATTACATTTATAGCCAATCCTACATAGACCACCATACAATGTCGAAGGGAGGATTGAACCAAAAGCCAAAGAGCAAAGCGAACAGAACGTGCTTCGGGCGCCGTATTTGCCCAGGAAGCGACAATAACAAGAGGCGGGGCGTCTGCAAGAACTGCATCCCCTGCATCGATCAGTACATCGCGTATGAGATTGAACGGGGGAGGCGGCTCTCGACACTGCTCGATCATGTTCGTATTGCCTGGGCGGGAGTATCTGACTACCTCGTCATGAAGGAGATAGCGAGGGTCTCAAGGAATATTGGCAAGATATGGGGGTATAGAGCAGTGCGTAGCGCGATCAAGTCCTCTCCGGAGCTTCGAAATGGAGGAGACGTCGGTAGGGCAATGAGGGCTGAGATAAAGAGGGCTTTCCGTGTGGAGGAGTCCACTTCGACGGAACTACCACAAGGGGACGAGGAATCCATCGACGGAATGGATTGCGCTGAGAATGCCGGGACCGAGGCAAGCCAGTAGGAAAAAAGGAGTACTAGATGTCCCGCAGAACAGCCGTAGCTAATATCAGCTCCATCGCCCATCATCATCGCGGGGTATCCTATGCAAGCAAGCATGGGGCCTCTGTGGTCAATAGGCGGCCCGGTCGCCGCAGGGGGGCGAGGTCAATGGGACGCTACCCGTTCCTGACCGTCGCCCTCAACTACCTTAACACAATGCGTGGAGTTCTGGCAGTCTCCACACATTCGGAACTAGAGAGGCGTATGAGAAGAATGGACAAGGATTTGACGGTCCTAAAGGATGCTGGGAAAATCAAGACCTGCAATCCCTACAAGCTCAACGACTTGGACGTGCTGGCCTACATCAGCCTGTTGCGTTCAAGAGGGTTGCAGGATAGCGGTATCGATCACAACCTCGATGCCCTGGTCGGCCTCCTTCGCTACATTGGAAACGGTGCGGTGGATCAGGCTAAAAGGAAGTACTCACAACACTTCCCACATTCTCGGAAGGCGAGGTTGGCCCCCATCTCGGATAGCGATCGTAGAGCTATCATCGAGGCGGCGGGAAAGGTACCGGATAAGGATTGGCGGAGGATGCTAGCCTATGCGCTATGCGTCTCAGCGATCTGCTCCGGCCTCCGTCCGAAGGAGCTTAGGTTCGCAAAGGCGCAGGACCTCAACATCGCTAGACAAGTGTTCCACGCCGAGGAGGTGAAAGGAAAGGGCCGTTATGGAGAGCCTAGGGATGCTTGCATTCATCCCGATGGGCTCGCCTTTCTCCGACGCTACCTCAGGGTGAGGGCAAAGAAGCTGGAGAAGGAGAGGATCATAACTGACCTTCTCTTTCCCGCAATCCAGGATATCAAGAAGAAGGGGGACGGCTCCTTCTCCATCAACGGCACAACGATGCTACGCACCATCGTCATGCGGGAGACCGGGGTAAAGTTCGACCTCCGGGCTTGCCGTAGGACCTACGGCCAGGTGGGTATAGACGATGGTGTAGAACTCGATACGGTGTCCATAATGCTAGGGCACGCCAACACAAGGACCACAGAGACCTACTACGCAAGGAAGAAGAACGAAGCCGCGGTCGCCGATGCTAGGAAGGTTTGGGGCAGTAATGCCACAGTCTCGACAGCGCCGGAGGCCAATACCCCCCTGATTGACAAAAAATCGTGGATATCTGGATATGCGTAATGGTGCGGGCGCCGGGATTCGAACCCGGGCTTCAAGCTTGGGAAGCTTAAGTCCTAACCGCTAGACTACGCCCGCTCTACTCGAGCCTCATAGCGAATTGGTGATTAAAATGTTTGGAGCCCAGCAAAGCTCACTTAACTGTTTCCAGCTGGCTGATGATGTTCCAGATCAACGTCCTTCCGTGGAGAGGGATGTTGGGGTCGTTGGCCAGCTCATCCAATATGAAGATCGCGCTGGCTGCCTTGACGTCCATGGCCTCGTTGGGTGCCTGCAGGCGCCCCTTGGCGTCCGATGCCCCTCTCCGGATATTGCGGGGAACAGAGGTATCCTCTGCCAACTGGTCCAACACGTCCATGATTTGCTTCAACTTAACATTGTCCGCCATAGTTTTTACCCCCTCATGGGGAAATATATTACGCTCCTCACAGCTAGTCGGAGGATTCGACCTCTCCCTTCTCGAACTTTAGCTCGCCGTACTTCTTGAAGGTCGTCACTACCATAGAGGTCTTGCTCTCCTTTATACCCGGGATGCTCGACACAGTCTCCATGAGGAAGCGCTTGAGCTTAGGGTAGGAATCGAACTTTACGACCGCTACGATGTCGACGTCACCCGTTACCAGGTAGACATCGTCGACAGAGTCATTCTGTGCAATGGCCTCGGCAATGACATCGGCCTCCTTGGTCTCCACCTTGAGGTTGATCAAGGCTGTCACCTGTTCGTCCCCGAAATACGAGGAGATTACCGAATCGTAGTCGGACTTTTCCCTGTTTTGCATCTCAATACCTCAAGACCTTATTGCAGTTGTGGATGATATGCTCTACGAGCGAATCCTCTGCCTTCTTACTAAAAGCCTAAAAGAGGAGCTCAACCTGCGGTCTCGAACTCTTCCTGGAGGTCGATGATGACCTGCTCGAGGACCTCTTCGAGGGAGGAACTGCGGTACTCTCTGACCCCGCCAATCTCGCTCTGAACCCTGGCTATATAGTCGTTGTTGTCCTTAATGAATTCAACGTTGCAGAGGGTCTCTTCCATCTTCCTTCACCCGAGCCATCATCCTCGTTAGATGACAGCACGGCGAATACTGCGGTCGGTATATATTGCTTTTCCCCTCGACGAGCTGGCACTGTTCCGTTTTTCAGGGCGACTTATGGCTCAAAGGGCCTTGATCATGAAGAACGCATCCCGTCCAGGCCCATAATAGTCCCCGATGACGCCCTCGATGGTGAAACCATGGTGTAGATAGAGGTTCATGGCGGGAACGTTTATCGCCTCCACTTGCAGGACCATCCTCCGAGCGCCCTTTGCCCTCACCCTTTTTTCCGCCTCTATCAGCAAGGCATGGGCTATGCCCTGGCCCCTGTACTGTGGAAGAACGGCCAGGGAAACCAGCTGGGCCGCGATGAGATCTTGGCGATAGTTCACGATGGCAGACCCCACAGGTCCGTCCACCTCGGCAAGCATCGTCTCGAAGCCATTCTCCTCCAGGATGGCAGCCAGGTCCTCGGCGGAATAGCGCTCATCTCCGAAGCAGATGTTCTCGATCTGCTGCAGTATCGGCAGGTCCTCGATCCCCGCAGTCCTGATCATCACGAAAACGCATAGCAAGAACATCGTTAATTCACTTTTGAATGATCAGCGAATATATGCCTCGGGAAGGTTGCATGGCCGTTATCGATGGCCACCTGGCAGGGCGAAATAAAAAGATAGTTGAACCGAGTTTGAATGAGCATGAGGTTCCTTCCGATCAGCAATCTCCTACACCTGCCATCCGACAGCGAGGTCGAGGCACGGGGCTGGATATACCGGGCCAGGTCCAGCGGGGCCATCGTTTTCCTCGTTCTGAGGGATTCCTCGGGGATCATCCAGGTCACGGTGAAGAAGGGGAACCTTCCGGACCCCGAGTTCGAGGCCGCTCAGGGCGCGACGGTGGAGTCCTCCGTCGTGTTGCAAGGGAGGTTGTTCGACGACAAACGCGCTCCCGGCGGGAAGGAGCTGAGGGCCTCCGCGTTCAGAGTACTGGGCTCCGCCCAGCCGTTCCCCATCACCGAATACCAGAGCGAGGAGCTACTCCTCGATCAGCGGCATCTGTGGATCCGCTCCCGGGAGCAGACCGCGGTCATGAAGGTCAAGGCCGCGGTCATGGCCGGTGCCAGGGACTGGCTGCGGGAGAACGGATTCACGGAGGTCACGCCCCCCATGCTGACCCAGAACGCCTGCGAGGGTGGTACCACGCTGTTCAAGCTGAACTACTTCGACCGCGAGGTGTTCCTGAGCCAGAGCTCCCAGATGTACCTGGAGGCGCTGATCTTCTCCCTTGAGCGGGTCTACTCTCTGGCCCCCTCCTTCCGCGCCGAGAAATCACGGACCAGCAGGCATCTCACCGAGTTTTGGCACCTGGAGTTGGAGGCGGCGTGGATCGACTACAGGAAGAACATGGAGGTCCAGGAGCAGCTGGTCACAGCCATGGTGAAGAGGGCATTGCTCGACACCAGGGACGAGCTGGTGCACCTGAGGAAGGACATCGGCCTGCTGGAAGCGATAGAGGCACCGTTCAAGCGGATGACCTACTCTCAGGCCATCGAGAAGCTCCAGGCCCTAGGGCATGAGATAACCTGGGGATGCGACCTGGGTGCACCGGAGGAACGGGCCATCACCGCCGACGAGGTGGTTCCGGTCTTCGTGACCAACTTCCCCAAAGAGTGCAAGCCCTTCTACATGAAGGAGGATGAGGAGGACCCCCGGACGTACGCCTGCGCGGACCTGCTGGCGCCTGCCGGCTTCGGGGAGATAATCGGAGGATCGGAGAGAGAGGTGGACCTCGGCAAGATGCTCGCTCGCATTAAGGAGCAGGGATTGTGCACGGAGGCATACGAGTGGTACCTGGACCTCCGCCGCTACGGATCGGTGCCGCACTCCGGGTTCGGCCTGGGGATCGAGAGGGTGGTCAAGTTCCTTTGCGACCTGGAGCATATCCGGGACGCCATACCGTTCCCGCGCACGGTCTCTCGCGCCTACCCCTGAACATACTTGGCGAGGTGCACGATCAAGTCGTGCGCCTCCTCCAGCTCCTGTATCTCCACATACTCGTCGATTATATGAGCAAGCTTAGGATCGCCGGGGCCGCAGATATAAACATGAGGGTTCACCGCGGCAAAGTGGGGCGCCTCCGTGGCATAAGGCACAACGATGGGGTCCGTGCCCAGGAAGTCAGACAGGACCCTGCTGATCTCCGAACCGGGATCGGACTCGAACGCGCCGATGGTGTACTCCACATCCATCTCGTAGACCTCTCCCCTAAGTCTGTTTACGATGATGTCCTCGATATCGTTGGTGGTCTGAGTGGAGGGATACCGGACGTCGACCTCCACGGTGCAATGGTCGGAGACCACGTTGTTCTTGTTCCCTCCCTGTATGGTGGAGAAGCACATGGTCATGCCCGTCGATCTCTGAGAGGAGATCTCGGCAAGGTCCAGCAGGCGGCCGAGGCAGTAGTGCATCTTCAGTACGGCATCGTCCCCCAGCCAGGGCTGGCTCGCATGGGCGGCCCGGCCCCGGGTGGTGAGCCGGAAGCGGTACACCCCCTTCTCTCGGTACGCCGGGGCCAGCTCCGTCGGTTCCATGATGAGCACGCCCTTGGCCTTGCGGACCACATCCTCCTTGACAAGGGCGGTCACCCCTTCCATCTGTTCCTCCTCATCCGTGGTCAGGCAGATGCTGAAAGGGACATCCTCCTTCACCAGGTCCCCGGCGGCCTCGATCATGGCGGCGCAGGCCCCCTTCATGTCCGTGGTCCCTCGGCCATAGATGCGGTTGCCGTCGATCTCGCCCTGGAACATCGCCCAGTTGGAACCCAAGGGAACGGTGTCGAGGTGCCCGGAGAACAGCATGCCGTTCTTGCCATAAGTAGCGAGGAGAGCCGGATACCTTTCGGGACCTACCTGCTTCACCCGCATCCCCACGGCCTCCAGCCGGCGCCGGGTATAACGGATGATTGTGCTCATGTCACAGTGAAGGTCGCTCTCCATGGCCAGGAGGTCCTGCAGTGTGTCTAGTACTTTCTCTTTCATTGGATCACATCCTCGCAAGGTGACCTTCTCATCGTCGCCCCGACCCGCTGACCGGTAATTCTGGCAGCCAGGACAACGCAGTCACGGGGACCCCTCACACCTGCCAGATGAAGTAGGCGCAATGCTACGCTTTCGTCTATAGCACTCACGTTACGGACGGACGTCTCCTGTCCTCCATAACAGACCATCTCGGCACCCGTATCAGGGCGGGTACAGTGCAAGAGGGAGAGCTTCATGAGCGCTCGAGGAACTCCCTGGACGGATAATATCCTTTGTGTGGGATTGTGGTCTTCATGAGAAGTAGGTCCTTCGACGCTCTGAGATGCATTGACCCCAGCGCCTCGCCCGCGGGGCCAACTACCTGTAAATAGCCGTGCATCGGTCCAGGTTCATGAACTCAACGGATTGCGCGAACCAGGCGCCGCAACTGCGTAAGCCCTTCAAGGATCCGCTGGTTACCTTGGGATTATCTGTAATTCCTGGAATTATCGGGCTTTTCGGCATAGGCCACTTCTACGTGGGCAGGCCTCTACGAGGGATACCGTTCCTCGTGATCGGGGGCATAGCCGCTATCATGCTCATCTTCCGTGAGTCCTCCCTTCTATCAGGCATCGTCAACAGCGGCGTGGCCGCCTTATTGTACGTATTCCTGCTCTTCATACTGATTGCCAGCGCTGTCGACGCTCTGATGCTGGCACGGGCGTACAACAAGGAAGGCATGGCTACGGGCATCGCCCTGTGGTGATCAGGGGGCGAGAGGCGACCGATCGCCCGTCAAATGCCAAGGTTCATTAGTCCTGCGCGTAGTAGGATGATTTGGTATGGTCCGCTCCATTAACCCTCGAACGGGAACAGTGATCTCCGACTACGCCCCGACGTCTTCCTCCCAGCTGAGGGACGCGGAGGGCCGGGCAAGGTCAGCCCAGAGACAATGGTTCTCTGGGACCACACTCGAGCAGCGGGTCTCCGCGGTCAAGGAGCTGGAGGCGGTGTGCCGCCGCAGGATGGACGAGGTCGTGGGGCTGATGCACGAGGAGGTGGGCATCCCCGCAAACGCGCTGCGGGCGGCCTACAACAGCGTGCTGGCAGGCGTGGACCACTATGTGTCCGAAGCCTCGCAGCTGCAGGACATGGAATACCCCTGCCCCGCGACCTGGACCGATACCACGGCTCGGCTGTCCCTGCATCCCCACGGGGTGCTGGGTCATATCGGCGTGTGGAACTTCCCCTTCTGGCAGACCATGATCACGGCGATACCCGCTCTCCTGACCGGGAACGCGGTGGTGTACAAGCCTTCAGAACTGTGCACCGGAACGGGGCTGAGGATCGCGGAACTGGTCCACGAGGCCGGCTACCCCCGGGACCTGTACGTCCCGGTGATCGGGGGCCCGGAGGTGGGTAGGATGTTGGTGACCTCAGACGTTGACGCCCTGGCGTTCACTGGAGGAATGAGCACAGGGCTGGACATCACCCGCAATGCGGGGATAAAGCCCCTGATACTGGAGCTGTCAGGCAACGATGCGGCGATCGTCTGCGGTGACGCGGACGTGGAGATCGCGGCGAGGGGCATCGCCTATGGTACGTTCAGCCGGGGCGGGCAGATATGTATCCGCATAAAGCGCGTCTACGTCCACGAGGACATCGCCGAGGAACTTGTGGACCGTCTCGTAGACATCGCCACCCGCCTGAACGTGGAGAAGGACATCGGCCCGCTCATCCGCGAGGAGTCACGGGATAAGGTGATGAGGGCGGTGGATGAGGCGATCAGGGGTGGTGCCGAGCTCCTGTGCGGAGGGCACGCCCTTCCGGGGCCCGGTTTCTTCTACCAGCCCACGGTGCTGCGGCACTCCGACGACCGGTTGTCCGTGGTGCACAATGAGACCTTCGGACCGGTGTGCCCGGTGCGCGCGGTGCGCACAGACCTCGAGGCCGTTGCCCTGGCCAACAACTCCCCCTACGGCCTGGGGGCAACGGTGTGGACGCGGGACTGCCAGAAAGGCGAGTTCATCGCCCGGCAGCTGGAGGTCGGGAACGTGTGGGTGAACGAGTGCGTCCGCACCCTGCCCGGTGGAGAGTACTTCCAGGGATGGAAGCAGAGCAGCATACCGTCCTCGATGTCCCGCCTACAGATGTTCACCAAGAAGCAGATGCTGGTGATAAACCGCTCCCCGGAGCCCCGTGTCCACTGGTTCTCCTGATCGAACATCTAAGGAGAGATGTGTTCTGACGGCTGCGGCCATTTAGGACGTTTCGAGCCATCATGAACACTTCCTTGAGGTTAGGTTCCCAGTGGCCGCCAAATAGCATGTCCTGAATTACCTTCCAAAAGGTGCCATGCCTTGCTCCTGGCGATCCTTCTACGCAGGAACGAACGCCCCTGCGGGCTCAACGGTCGCCGAGCATCCCCTCTAAAATTTCCCGCAGCACCTTCACGGGCATGTCGGGGACCGAGATGTAAGTCGTCCTCCCTCCGGAAGGATCGCCGGTGACCTTCGTCTCCACCAGCCCCTCGTTCGCCAGCTGTTGCAGGTACGCCCAGAACTGCGTATGGCCGCGAGGCCGCTCCCCGTACTCCTCGGCGGCGACCTTGTAGGCGGTCTCCACCTCCCGTGTGGTCACGTAGGCCTGCTCCCGGGACGCCCGGGCCACCGCCAACAGCACCAATTTCTTCTGGACGTCGAGGACCTCGATCTTGGAGCTGGTCACCACGTTGTATGTGAGCGCCTTGGCAGTGCGCACGTTCTCCGGGGTGACCACCTGGCTTCCTTCCTCCTCGGCCAACATCCCCGCCTTCTCGAGTATCTCGATGGCGAAGCGCGCGTCCCCTAGCTCCCCCGAGGCATCTGCGATCAGTTCGATGGTGCTCTGCGGCACCGTGCCCGGATAGAACGCCAGGGGCACGCGCGAGGCCACGATGTCCTTCAGCTCCTCCGTAGTGTATTTGTCGAAGATGATGGCATTGGCCCTCCGAAAGGTGGACATGGACGCCGGGTCCAGCATGTCCAATAGGTACTTCTGGGAGATCAGGATCAGGGACATCGAGGCCTTCCCCCCGATCTTTTCCTCATCGAAGCGTGAAAGCAGATATATCAGGTCCCCCACGCCCTTTCGCAAGAGCACGTCCGCCTCGTCAAGCACCACCACGAAATGTACCTTCAAACGGTCGAGATGCTTGTGCAGGGTCCGCAACATCTCCGCGGTGGAGAAGCCCCGGTCCGGGAAGCGCTCATCGAAGTGGGTCACCAGGCGAAGCAGCACGCTGGACTCCGTGTTGCGCTGACGGCAGTTGACCACGATGAAGTCCATGGCCTTGCCCATGTTCGTCCCCTCCTTTATGAGGTCCAGGCAGAAGCGCTTGCTGGTGGCTGTCTTACCGGTACCTACGTTGCCGATAAGGAAGGCGGTCTGCGACACCCCTGATTCCAGTACCGGGCGGAACATCATCCACAGCCGGTCCATCTGCTTCTCCCTGTGGACCAGCTTTTCGGGTACGTAGTCGAAGGAGAGCTTGGAGGGGTCCTTGAGCACCCTGGCCGCCCTGCCCGCGTGAGGTGCGGTCACTGGTGCCTCACCCGGACGTATCCCGAGCAGGGAATGATCTCCAGCCCGCGTTCCTCGAAGCGGTCGGCCAACAGGTTCGTCCCCAGGGAGTCGGAGGCCATGTGGCTGGCCACCACCAGATTGATGTGATGCTTCCTCGCTTCCTCCCTATGGCTCTCTGGCGCGTGCATGCACATGACCGTCCCGATGCCCGAGCGGGACAGTTGCTCGTACATCTCTTTGGGCGCGGCCGTGCCCCCGGCGAACTTAACGGCGATGCTGCCGGCCTTGCGATCGCGGCCACCGACGAAGATGGCCGGGGGATTGCATTCCCTGGTGGCGTGCTGGTATTCAGGTAGGGTAGCGAGAAGGTCCAGCAGGTCACCCAGACGCTCAGGCTCCTTCTCGTCGACCAGCCGCTGCATGAACTGCTGGCCCAGTAGATCGCAGGGCTGATGCAGGCACATGTAGGGCATATCCAGGAGGCGGCAGGCGTCCACGGTCTGGGCATGGTTTTGTGAGTGCAAGGCGCACATGACCTCATGCATCCTCGGCCCCAGTATGTCCTCCGCTATCGTCACCGGCACGCCCCAGGAGCGCATCATACTCTCCTGTACAGGCATGACCTTGTACAATGAAGCATGCGCTCGGCCGTGGGGATGGTGGCTGATGATGGCGTCGATCTTCTTACCCTTCTCGCGCAGCCGGTCGGCGAGGAGGACCTCCGCCGAGGAGATATCGATACCCCACATTGCTGTGGAGACCTCGGTATCACCGTCACCGCTCAGGATGCGGCTGTCCGCGTAGGGGTTCCACAGGCTGTCGACATCGAACATGTCCCTGCCGGCGGCATCGAGCGCATCGTACGCCCTGATCGTCTGCAGGAGAATGGACTTGAGCTCCTCCCCCTTCCGGGGATCGGCCTCCATGGCGACCTCCACTGCCAACCGGTAGTATTCTGACAACCGCATGCTATCGGCCGAATAATCCTCCTGCCACAATATAACATGTTGGGGCGGTGGGGCGTTTTCAGGGAATGCTTGGCAGCACGTCCCTATGGTCAAAGATGGGGAAAAATGGGAAAAATTTTGGAAAGGGGCCGCAAGGCCGTTAGGTAAGGGGGAGCAAAGCTCCCGAGATGTTTCGGTTCACTCGTTCAACCGAACAGGGCGGAAAGTCCAGCGGCGGCTTCCTCCTCGCTGACTTCCGGCTTCTTCTCTTCTTCCTTCTTCTTCTCCTTGTGCTCGGCTGGGGCCGCGGCAGCAGGGGCTGCGGCAGCGGGAGCGGCGGCGACAGCGGCGGAGGCGATGGCCTCGTCGATGTTAACGCCCTCGAGGGAGGCCGTGAGAGCCTTTACCCTGGCGGCGTCCGGCTCAACACCGGCGCTCTTCAGGACGTTCGCAATCGCATCCTCGTTGACAGTCTTTCCAGCGGCGTGAAGGACCAAGGCGCTGTATATGTACTCCATTTTTATTCCTCCATTGAATAGTTCTCATCCGAATAAAGCACTAAGGCCTGCAGCAGCTTCTTCCTCGCTGACCTCGGGCTTCTTCTCTTCCTCTTTCTTCTCTACCTTCTTTTCCTGAGGCGCAGGCGCGGCAGCCACGGTGAGCTGCTGCTTCAAACGGTCATCCTCCAGCCCGGGGACCTGGGCGGCGATGGCAAGCATCTCTGCCCTGGCCTTCGCCAGGAGGGGACCGATAGTGTCCTTTGTGGGGATAGCCGCCTTGACACCAACGGCAGAGGCGCCACGATAGGCCTTGCCCAGTAGTGGACCGATGGTCTGCTTGGTGGGGTAGACGATGCTCACACCCAAGGCGGTTGCGTTCCTGGCCGCAGTGGCCAGCATGGTCGGGTAATAGCCAACCGGGACGTTGAGGATATCCCTCTGGTAAACGATGCCATCCTCGAAAGCGCCCTTTAGATCCATACCGACGATCATGGGTAGGATCTCGAGCTTAGGAAGGATCTTGGCGAGTTCTTCAGGGACCTTATGGCCTTTCTCTACCAGGACCTTGTCCTTGCGGATGACGATCTTGCCGCCCTCGATGGCTGCGGGGATACCGGCCTTTTGCAGCTCGCCCACGATGGGGCCGGGCTTGAAGGGCGTCTCACCCTCCTTGACGACGATATCCTCTGGGGCGATGTCGCCTGGCTTGGCGGGGGCCTTGGACTTGGTAGCCTCCATCTGCTGGAAGAGCTTGAATGGGTTCATGGGGGTGGCGACTATAGCGCACTGCCCGCCGACCAACGGCTTCAGCTTCTCCAGGCCAGGCCTCTGCTTCGCTGCCTCATCGATGGCGATCAGGAGGAGATTGTTCCTGGTCATCATGACGTTGGCGAACTTCCTCATCCCGTGACGCATGTCCTGCATCTGAGGGGACGGGATGCCATAGATATCGACGATGGCGACGACCGGGTTCTTTACCATGACGTCGGCGAGCTCCTTGACCTTTTCTTTCTTCCAAGATGCTACGTGTGCCATTTCGAAGCCTCCTAGAGCAGTCTCTCCGACGGACCCATGGTCGTCTTGACATAGGCCGAGTCAATGTTCATCTTTCCTTTCTCCAACTTGCCGATTACCCTCTTGAGGATGGCATCGACGTTCTCTGCGATCTGCTCGGGGGCCATGTCCACCGTGCCTACGGGAGCCTGGAACGTCTTGCGGTCCTTGGAACGGACCGAGACCGACTTGCGCAGGTTCTCGATAATGGGCCTGGGGTCAGCCCCTGGGGGTATGGGCTTGGGCATCTTTCCTCTCGGCGCGAGGACTATACCCAATCTCTTACCGATCTGGGGCATCAAGGGGGCCTCGGCGATGAAATAATCGACCTGAGAGGCGACCTTCTTGGCCTGCTTCTTGTCATCTGCGATCTTCCCCAGTTCGTCCGGAGTGATCACCATGTCGGCGACGTCCCTGGCCTTCGCGGCCAGTTCGGCGCCTCCGATGACGCAGACCCTAAGCGCCTTCCCCCTTCCATGTGGCAGAACAACGTCTTCCTGTATCCTGTTCTTGGGAACAGACAGGTCCACATCCCTGAGGTTGATGGCCAGATCAACGGTCTCCTTGAAGTTCCTCTTGGGGGAGGACTCAAGGGCCTTCTTGACGGCCGCTAGGGTTGTCTTCTCTACCAAATAACATACCTCCTGTAGTGCAATTGAGCAGTGAAGCTCTCCTACAGTGAGGTCTCCCTAAGAAAACAATACTTTAAATAGTTTTTTGTAAAGGGTTTATGCTCGCCTCACTCGGTGAGCTGCTGGTCGAACTTACCGGCCAGTATCTCGGTGCGGGCTGCCTTGGAATCCAATCCCTCGATGGTGACGCCCATTGAGGTGCAGGTTCCCACGACCTCCAGGACCTTCATCTTCAGGTCCTTCCCCATCAGGGAATCGCCCTTCATCTGAGCGATCTTTATGGCCTGAGCGATGCTGAGGTTACCGACCTTGTTGGTTTTGGAGGAACCGCTCCCCTTCTCCACTCCCAGTTCCTTGGTGATGAGAGAGGACGTCGGGGGCGTTCCCACCTTGATCTCGAAATCCTTGGTCTTGGAGTCGATGATGATCTTAACGGGGACCTTCATTCCATCGAAGGCCCTGGTCTTGTTGTTGATCTCCGCCACGATCTTGGGGATGTTCACACCGAGGGGGCCGAGGGCCGGTCCGAGCGGCTGGCCGGGGGTAGCCCTGCCACCTTCCACTAGTACTTCCACTGTATCTGCCATATAGCTTCACCTATCTTTCTCTAGAACCCTAACGTGATCTCCTCTGACCGTCACCGGGATGGGGACCATGGCCTCGAACAGCTCCACGGTGATCTCTTCCTTGGCCTCGTCGATGTTCTGGACCCTGGCCTTCTCGCCCTTGAACGGTCCTGCCACCAGCTCCACCACGTCGCCCTCCATGATCCCGGAGACCAGGGGCTTGGGTGCGAGGTAGTGGTCGATCTCGGCGAAGTTCATCTCGCCGTCAACGAAACTGTGCGCCTTCCGTACTCCCTTTACGGTGTCCCTCATCCTGTCAGTGTTCATGCCTTCTATGAGCACGTAACCGCGGAGGTTGGTGGGTGCAAGGATAGCGGATATGTCGGACTTTCCAGACTTGGTCTTGGCGCTGATTCCGTCAGCGACGTCCTTCTCGTGTCCGATGGAGGTCTTTAGCGCCAGAATGGACTGCCTTGCCTCAGCAGCGAACTCCAAGCGGTCGCATTCGGTAGGGAACTCCACCAGACATACTTCCAGCTTTATTGTGACCCTGTCCTTGTAGGCGGCACCCACCGGAGCGTGCGCCTCCAGGCGAAGCTCCTTGGGCCTGGCACCCTCGAGGAAGAAATCGAACTCAGGTTGTGATTGGGAGCTATGAGTGTCGAACATGGAGCCCCCGGTGGCATCGTAAAGACGGATCGACCATTCTGCAGCGTCCTCAGGGATGGTCTCCAATCCTACCTTCATCCGGACCTTCTTCTTGGCTGCCTCCTTGCTCTTCACCTGAATGTTCCAGGTGGTCATGCCGGAAGCGGGTACCTTGGACTCGCCGCCCTCACCGATGAACGATATCATACCCGACCCCTCCGAGGAGGGAGCGGCAGCCTGTTGATCATCTCTCATTTCCATCATTCCCGAACATGTTTGATTAACCGAAGTACGTAGGCAGATATGTCATGAGCCAGTAGATCAGGAAGCCTACGCCCCCGATCAGAAGGAGGCCCAGGCCAGTGATCTGGATGACCTTCATGTATTCCTCATGAGAGGGCTTACGGGCCATCTTTATGACTCGACCGTACTTGCCCTTTCCGATCTTCCTGACCCGTTCCTCTATGTCCTTTTGGACTTCCCAGGACTTTTCCACTACGTCCATAATGACACCATTTTTGTAGTGATGCGCCGTATCGTTAGAGACATCTACTTAATAAAGTCGACGTCTACGATTTTTTTGGACCGGTCCTCGCGGGGACCGATGATGTTCTTGGACTTCACGCCGGTGACCACAACCATGACCCGGACCATGTCCTTAAGGGCAGGGTCGACCGCCGCACCCCATATGATGCGCGCGTTCGCGGATACCCTGCTCTGTATGATCTCCGCGACCTTCTCCGCCTCGGAGATGCTCATGTTCTCCCCGCCAGTGACGTTCACCAGCGCACCTGTGGCTCCAGATATGTCCACATCGATCAACGGTGAGTTGATGGCCTCGTTGATGGCATGTTCCACGCGATCCTCGTCATCTCCCTCGCCCATACCGATCATGGCCACGCCCGCGCCCTTCATGATGGTCTTGAGATCGTTGAAGTCTAAATTAACCAGCCCGGGCTTGGTGATGAGCTCGGTGATACCTTTTATTGCACGCACCAACACCTCATCGGCAACCTTGAACGCCGCATTGAGGGCCAGACGCGGGCAGAGCTCCAGGAGCTTGTCGTTGGGGATGACAATTACCGTATCCGCGGCCTGCCTGAGCCGCTCGATCCCCCAGTCCGCGTTCTCAGCTCTTATGGCTCCCTCGGCCTTGAAGGGATATGTGACCACCGCGATGGTCAAAGCTCCCATGTCCTTGGCCATCTTGGCCACGAAGGGAGCAGAGCCAGTACCGGTGCCTCCACCCATGCCCGCAGTGACGAAAACAATGTCAGTTCCGGTAAGGACCTTCCTCAGCTCCTCCTCGACCTCCTTTGCCGCCTCTTCGCCAACATGAGGTAACGCACCAGCTCCTAGACCGCGTGTAGAGCGCCTTCCCAGGAGGATCTTGTGTGGGGATCGTATCGCCAACAAGTGCTGGGCATCGGTGTTCGCTGCATAGACATCTGCGCCCACGATCCCTACCTCAGACAACCGGTCGATGGTGTTGGAACCCCCACCACCGCAGCCGACGATCTTGATGTTCGTCCTCAGGCTCTCAAGGATCCTTACGAGTTCCTGGTCGGCCGATGTCTCATCGAACGGTGAATTAATGTCTCCGCCTTGGGCACTTGCGCGGGATATGGCATCACTGAGGAATGATTTCATTATAAGCCCTCCTGGGCCAAGCCAGCTAGAGCGACCACTGGATGCCCGGGCAAAGGCTAAGAAGCATTTCTACGTTAAAAGGTTTCGGTGCTGTTCCCCCTAACACTGGCTGTCTGGGGGAATAAAAAAGAGGCCGGAGGGGTGTGCCCCGGCCTATAGGGAGGTGCGCTATGCTAGCTTCGATTGACCCTTACTTGATGAGGTCGATATCCGTTTCCTTCAGCCGAGCGGTCTCTCTGGCCTTGCCCAAGATCTGCTTGGACTTCACACCCGTGATCACAACCATGACCCTGATCTTGTGCTCCAGGGCAGGATCAATGGCCGCACCCCATATGATGCGTGCTGTGGGCTGCACCTTGCTCTGGAGGACCTCTGCCACCTTCTGCGCTTCGGATATGGTCATGTCCGCCCCTCCGATCACATTAACAAGAACACCGGATGCTCCGGCAATGTCCACGTCCAATAGGGGGGAGTTGAGAGCATCCTCGATAGCTTCTTGGGCCCGGTCCTCGGTCTGACCGGTGGACTCTCCCAGGCCGATCATGGCCACGCCCGCGCCCTTCATGATGGTCTTCACATCGTTGAAGTCCAGGTTGACCAGTCCAGGCTTGGTGATGAGCTCGGTGATCCCCTTGATGGCCCTCATCAATACCTCGTCCGCCACCTTGAAGGCGGCGTTGATGGACAGACGGGGGCAAAGCTCCAGCAACCTGTCGTTGGGGATGACGATAACAGTGTCAGCGTTGTTCCTCAAGCGGTCCAGACCCCACTCTGCGTTCTCCATCCTCATCTTCCCCTCTCCCCTGAATGGTATGGTGGTAACAGCGATGGTCAGGGCACCTATGTCCTTGGCGATCTTGGCGACATAGGGAGCGGAGCCAGTACCAGTGCCTCCCCCCATGCCTGCAGTGACGAAGACGATATTGGCGTCAAGTAGCGCCTTGCGGAGCTCCTCCTCCGCCTCCATTGCCGACTCCTCACCTACCTTCGGAAGCGCGCCTGCGCCTAGACCGCGGGTGGAGCGCCTTCCCAGAAGTATCTTGTGCGGAGCCCGGACGGCCAGAAGATGCTGGGCATCGGTGTTGGCAGCGTACAGCTCAGCTCCGGATATTCCTTCCTGAGCGATGCGGTTGATGGTGTTGGAACCCCCACCACCGCAGCCGATGATCTTGATATTTGTTTTCAACTTCTGCAGCAGATCTAACAGTTCCGCGTCGGCAGAGCTTGATTGTTGACCGATAGTCCTAGACGACCCGACCGTTGGCCCGAACGGTGTAGCCGCAGCGCTTTCTCTAGCTAACGCTTCTTCGACCAAAGATTTCATAGTGCATCCCTACTAAGCGAAATGGTGATTTTAACTATTAATACATTGACCCAGAACTTTATAATTATCGCACTCAATAAAAAAGCTTATAAGCATGTGCTGCCAGTGTCAGACAGCCGACTGGCGTAGACGCTCCCCGGTCCGATCAAATTCATCGCCGCATGAGCTTTGAGACGCTCGTACCTATGATTCAGGACGGTCCCTCACACCTCGAAAGTTGATTCCCTCGACACAGGAAAGGAATTTACATACAACCCTGCCATCATGGGAGCAATGCCTGTAAGAGCAAAGGCCCGATTCGAGGGAACGGTTCAGGGCGTGTCGTTCCGCGCCTACACCAGACGTTATGCGATCTCGGCAGGGGTCTGTGGATGGGTCAGGAACCTACCTGACGGGTCGGTGGAGGCGGTCCTCGAAGGTGACCAAGACGCCATCGAAGGTGTCATCCATAGACTGTGCACGGAGCACCCCTTGGCCGTGGTGAAGAAATGTGACGTCAGGTGGGAGAAACCAACGGGGGAGTTCGACTCTTTCTCCATCCGTCATTAGCTCATTCGATGATAATTCCGTAGATGCGTTCAGGATTGTCCTTGTGGATCCGGAAGGCCCTTTCCTCGGTAAGCTCTCCGGAGGCGAGGAGTGCCTTGGTGCGCTTGGGAACGGTGTTGATGTTCATGACCGCCCCTGGCCGACTGGGCTCGTCCAGGAAGTCGGTCTCGAGCACAAAGCGGTCCCCCTTGCTCAGCGCCTCCCTCACTGACGTCCTGCTCGCCAGCACTGATGGGAACAGTCCATGGTTCTCCTCGCTGAGCACTAGTGGCGGCGAATAATGCTTGACCACCTTGTCCCGGGCGATCCCTGCACGATCCGCATGAGTTGCCAGGTCCAACATGACCGCTGGGTCGCTGCTCTCAGTATGCAGGACCACGGGGCACGAGGCCTCCTTTGCCAGTTCCATGCCATAGCGCATGATATCATTGGAAGCATCCCAGATCTCAGGGGGCACCGGGAAATGGGGACGACCGATCTCACCGATGGCCACGGCCTTCCCTTCCTTTACCAGCCTCTGCGCCCCCTCCATCCCTCCTTTCATGATCTCCACCGCACGTGGCAGGCCGTATCTCTCCGCCAGGCCAAGGAGGAGCACTGGGTATGGCCCCACACAAGTGAACACCCTTACCTCCGTCTCAGCGTTGCCCCGTTCGGCCATACCGATCGTTATCTCGTAGGAGCGGGAGAAGTCCTCTGCAGAAGATATGGGGACCTCGGCATACGGCAGATGGCAAAGCATGGCATGGGTACCCCCGGCCTTGGAGAAGTCACGCAAGGCATCCACGCCTCGCCCGGAGGGCTGCAGATGGAAGTGGTTATCGTAAATTGGGACAATGCTCAATGCAAAAACCTCGCGGCCTTCAACTCTTCGGCGGTATTGGTTATCACGGCCTCCACGTGCCGAGGTTTCCTGGCCTCGGTGCACACACGCTTGCTGGAATCAAATAGGGGCACTGCCTCCTTGCCCCCCTCTGGGCGGCAGACCAGACCAGAGAACCGCTCGAGTTCGGAATACGTCCTCTCGAGAGCTAGTGGGACCGACCGTTTGTCAAGCCCCTCGCCAAAGGACGTGTAAGCAATAATGTTCTCATGCTTGGCCAGACAGACACCTGGCCTAAGTATTTATATGCCTTTATAAAGCTTTTATGTTCAGCTAATAAAAAGGGACAATAGGCTGGGACCAGGTCCCACGATCCTCCGTTAGAGCCCCAGCGTTGAGCGTAATGACGACCTGATCTGCGCCAGCCTCAGAATTGGCCCAAAGGTTTGAAAAAAATCCGTTAATTATTGAATTAACTTCGTGATGATTCAGCCATCCGGCCCTTTAGCCAGGTCGGAACATGTATGGGCCAGTATGTTAGGAAAACAGAATTACGAACAAACACAATGATTTCCAAGCAAAACCGTAGATTTTATCTAAACCTGCTCGTCGTCTTTCAATATGTCTGACATTATTTATTAGAACATATTTTTATCCTTCATCAAGCCTATTGCCAAGCCAGAATTGAAGATGTGAACGCGGTGCGGTGAACAATTAAAAAGTGGGCGGGTGGAGGATACTAGCTGCTTGGGGGGGGGGGGAAGGTGCCTGCGATCACTATCGATAGTTATCATAGTTCACTGATGAGAAGGCAGGGGCTTTCAGCTCCACCATCACAACGCCTGTGAGTCGACTTTTCTATTGGTTAGGCAGACGGCATGTTCATCGGAACTTCGTTGGCCGCTAACCAGGTATTAGCCCATCAACGACGATCATCTCGCCGGACGCTGACTCTGCCCGAAGTCCACGGGCATGCCTATACTCAGGGGAATCATAGAACCCCCTTACCCTCTCGATGGACGAGAACTCGATAAGAACGATCTTTCTTTTCTCTTCCGGACCCTCCAGGGTCACAGCGGTCTCAGATCTTGCGATGACCCGGCCTCCGTACTTCTGTACAATTGATGGTGCCACGGCGAGATACTTCTGGTACTGTTGCCTATCTGTTATATCGACACGTACAATGACATATACTGGCACCATTCTCCCCTCCACCAATTGTTTTGCTTGCCTTTTTAGTTACTTCGCCATCCAGAATGAACCGATCCTATGGGGTCGCTCGTTCACATGGTGCGTTGTTTTTGGCCTCTTGTTTAAGTTCGTATAGTCTTATATACTTCCTTATACATAATGACGTTTGTCCGACAATAATACCAATAATGTCGGACAACCTGATCGGGAGAGATGTATGAGCGAGACTGAACGGATCACCATAAGGATACCGAGCGATAAGGTCGAGGCCTTGGAGATGCTGGTGAAAGAGGGTAAGTACCCCACGATCTCTGATGCCATTCGAGCGGCCATCGACAGCTTCGTGGACAGCAACTTCACTCCCGATCACATCGAGAGAGTGACAGTAGAGCTGCCCAAGGGCAACGTGGTAGAGCTCGAATGTCTGGTCAAAGACGGCGACTCCGTTTCGATCGACGATGCCATAAGGAACGCTGTTAGGGAGTACACGAGGAAGAGGCTCCGGGTCATGGAGGAGATGCACTAGCCGCATTGATCCACATGTTGGACAAAGCGGAGGTGTTGAGGCTGTGATCAACCTCGGGTCCTTGGAGGACCTGCAGCAGAGCGCTGCGGAGCTCAAGATACTGGTTATAGGGTGCGGTGGAGGAGGATGTAACAGCGTCCACCGCCTTACCAGCATTGGCATTCAAGGCGTCAAGACGGTTGCGATCAATACCGACAAGAGCCACCTCCGGACCATCAACGCCGACCAAAGACTGCTCATAGGGAGCCAGGTGACGCGTGGCCTGGGGGCAGGGGGGATCCCGGAGGTGGGCGAGGGGTGCATGGAGAACGCGTTGGACGCTCTGAACAAGATCCTCCAAGACGCGGACCTGACCTTCATCACTGCCGGTCTTGGTGGCGGCACGGGGACGGGGGTGGCCCCGGTGGTGGCCCGGGAGGCGCGTAAGCACGGCTCCCTGGTGGTCTCCATGGCGACAACGCCCTTCCAGTTCGAGCGCGGCCGGCGCATGGAGGCGGCGCGCTGGGGCATCGGGAGGCTGAATGACAACTCCGACATGATGCTCCTCCTGGACAACAATCGGCTGATGGATATGGTCAACCACCTGCCCATAGAGCAGGGCTTCGGGGTAATGGATCAGCTCATCTCGGAGATGATCAAGGGACTGGTGGAGGCGGTGACCCTGCCATCCCTGGTAAACATCGATTTCAACGACCTGCGCACCATCATGCGTCACAAAGGGGTCTCCACCATACTGTACGGCGAGAGCACGGACCCGGACGGGGCGGTGCGGGAGGCCCTTGGCAACCCTCTACTGGAGATCGATTATGAGGGCGCCACCGGCGCGCTGATACATGTCACAGGCGGGGAGAAGCTGTCGGTCAGGAAGGTGACCAAGGTCCTGGAAGGGATGAGCGAGCAGCTGGACCCCGAGGCACAGGTCATCTTCGGGGCCAGGGTGGACCCCTCGTACAAGGACCTCATACGGGTTATGGCCGTGATAACCGGCATCCAGGGGGTCGGCGAGAAGAAAGGCCGGCGGTCCCACGAGCGCGAGGAGCTGGCGAACACCATCGAGGAGCTGGTGGACGGAAGGCCCCGTCGCCGCTCACCGAGGTAGTTTTTTCCTCCCATCGATGAGCTTGGCGGCATCTCCGATGACACCCATGATGGTGTAGAACTCCCACTTCGTGGGAACAGACCTCCCCATCATCCTCCGGAACATTATCTCTGTGTTCTCCCTCCGGAACTCGGGGTAGTCTATCGCTTCCAGTAGGTCGGAGAAGAACTTGTAGAGCAGCTCCCGCTCCTCCTCAGAGGATACAGGAACGCGGGAGGTGCGGTGCCCCTCCGCAAGGTACAGCTCGTATATGACCACGGTCACAGCGTGCGATAGGTTCAGCACGGGATACGCGTCATCCGAGGGGATGTGCACAAGAAGATCGCATTTGGACAGCTCGTCCTGTGTGAGCCCCAATCCCTCTCGGCCGAACAGCAAGGCTATGCGTCCATCATGATCAGCGGTCTTTGCAGCCAGTTCCCGCGGGCTCATGGGTATGCGGATGTAACGCCTCGGCCCATGGGTGACGATACCTGTCGTGCCCACCACCAGTGAGCAGTCCCTGATGGCCTCCTCCACCGTGCCTACCACGGCCGCTCTCTCCAGAATATGACCGGCATGCTTGGCCCTCTTGAACGCCTCATCCCCTATGGGGCAGGGGTCGACCAAGACCAGGTCCTCGAAGGCGAAGTTGCCCATCGAACGGGCCACCGCCCCCACGTTCCCCTCGTGCTCTGGCTCTACCAGAACTACCCTGAAATCTACCATGCCGCTCGGAACCATTAATAGAGCAGTTCTACTTAATCCTGATGTGGTCTGGCACGCTGCGATCAAGCTCGCTTACGACGGCCGCTCCTTCATGGGCTCCCAGAGGCAGCCGGGGGAGCGCACGGTGGAGTCCGAGATCATCAACGCGTTGCTCAAGGTAGGGGCCATCGAATCGGTCTCCGCATCCCGTTTCCGTTTCGCGAGCCGAACTGACAGGGGAGTAAGCGCACTGGGGAACGTCGCGGCCTTTGACACTGATTTTCCCCGTGAGGCCCTCCTGCGGGCGGTCAACTCCGCCGTCGAGGACGTTTATGTGTATGGGCTTGCGGAGGTCGCTCATGCCTTCACCCCTCGTCGGGCCCAGGGTCGATGGTATCGGTACATGATGAGCAGTGAGGGCCTAAACATGGAGAAGGTGGTGGAATGCTCCCGCCTCTTCGAGGGCCGGCACGATTTCCGCCACTTCTGCAAGCCTGAAGGCCGTGCCACCATCAAGACCCTGGAATCGGTGTCGGCTATGGCCCTGGGAGATAGCCTGGTGATAGATCTGAAGGCGCGGGAGTTCCTGCGCAACATGGTCCGGCGTATCGTGGCCAGCATGATCAAGGTAGGGGAAGGTAAAGCCTCACTGGAGGATGTGAGTGTGGCGTTGGACGGCAGCGGTGCCAGGGGCATATCGTTCGGCCTGGCGGTCCCTGAGGGCCTGACCCTGATGGACATAGATTACGGGTTCTGCTTTGATATAGAGTGCCCGTCTACAATGAGACGACGGGCCGAGGCATGCCGCAGGGACGCTCTTGCCCGCCTGCTGTTCGCTGATGCCCTCCTGGATCGTTGCCAGGAATAAACCTGCCCCATCAGGGCCTTAGCTCCGTTAATTGACCATGGATACCTATTTGGGCCAAAACGGAACGTTCGGCCTAGGATTCCTATATATAAACTTAATTGTAGCATGCTCCAGCACTTCTTTAATATTCACATTGGAGTCTACGAACGCTCAATGGCTTTGGGGAAGGTCCATGGGGAGTCACTGCGGACGGGACGAGCCCGGTCCGCATGGATGTTTTTTTATCACTGCTGCCTGTTCTTGAGATCGTGATACTTTCCATAACCGGCACCCCCGGGACCGGCAAGAGCAGCGTGGGAGCTTCTCTCGCCAGCAAAGGCCGCACCGTGGTGGAGCTGGGCGATCTTGTGAGGGAGCACCACCTCTATGCCGGCATGGATGAGGAGAGGGGCAGCCTAGAGGTGGACCCAGAAGAACTCTCAGAACGGATCCCGTCCCTGCTGCCGGACGGAGACGTCATACTCGTCGGTCATCTCTCCCATTATGTCGACCCCGATCTGGTCCTGGTACTGAGATGCCGCCCCTCGGTCCTCAGGAAGAGGCTGGAGGCTAGGGATTGGCCTCCTGCCAAAGTGCAGGAGAACGTTGAGGCGGAGGCCTTGGACGTAATCCTCGTCGAGGCGGTGGAATCAGGCCGCGAGACGGTAGAGCTGGACACCACCGAACTGACCACAGAGCAGGCCGTAGCCTCAGTGGAGGAGATCCTGGCCGGAGAAAGGAAAAAGTACGAGGTCGGTCATGTGGACTGGAGCCAGGAGGTAATGGGATGGTATTAGACTCGAAGCGTGACAGTGTAGAGTTCATCATCACCCCCGTCGCCAAGGCGATGTCCCGGTTCGATCCCAATACGATATCCTGGGCCTCCTTCGCGATGGCGTGGGTGGCTGGTCTGCTGCTGTTCTTCAGCCCTTACTACTGGGAGCTGTTACTACCCTTGTCGGCGGTTGCTATATTGGTGAGCGGCTTTCTCGATGCCATCGACGGCAAGGTCGCCCGTCTCACCGGTAAAGCCTCTAAGCAGGGAGACGTGCTGGACCACATCCTGGACCGCTACTCCGATGTAGTGATGATAGGGGCGGTGGCCGTGTCCGCATGGTGCAATCCCTACATAGGCATAATGGCCATCATAGGCGTTCTTCTCACCAGCTATATGGGTACCCAATCCCAGGCGATAGGGGCGGGGAGGCTGTACGCCGGTCTTCTCGGAAGAGCGGACCGGGTGGTCCTGCTGACCGCGGCCGCGCTCCTGCAGATCGTGTTCATGCTCCTTCTCCCGGGCAACATCCCTGCAGGCGATCCTACCCCTTACTACCAGTATGGCTTCCTGGAGATCACCGATTCCATACGCCTCTCGGCCTTCGAGCTGGTCATGCTGTGGTTCGCGGTGGTGGGCAACATCACCGCGGTTCAGCGGGCGGTGACGATCTGGAATCGGTTGAAGGGGTAGGCACCTTCTCACCCTTTACCCCTTTTCGGGGCAGGTTCTTGATGCGGTAGTAGCTCAGAGGGTGCTTGACGTTGGCCTTAGGGTTAGTGCACAGATTGTCCGGCTCAAAGCATATGCCATAGCTCTTCATAGTAGCGCACTCTGGAGGTGTGTACTCAGTTCCTGAGGTCTGGCCAGTGATGTGGTCCACCTGATATTTGGTCTTGGCCTGATCGAAATCTGGAGAGGTAGCGTACAGTGCCAGGATATCGTCCGAGGACAGGCCGATATGGTGCAGGAATGCTGTGAGGGCAAAGCGGCCTAGATGAGGTATGTTCTCTCCGGCCTGGGCCATCCCTATGAGGTGGTTGATGCAGGGCGGAAAGTTCTCGACGCTTATCCTGCCGAAGTCCTCGGCCTTGAATTGTTCTCTCTTCACGGCGGTCCGGACCTTCAGTTCCTGGAGGTCCGCCCCCAGGGCGGTGTTGATGAAGGTGTCCACAGGAAGCGGCAGCTCCTCCTCAATGCGGTCCTGAAGGGCCTGTTGTAGAACTCTGGCCAGCTTCACCTGGCTCAGGGCGACCTGACCCTCCTTGACCTCCGTATTGATGAGCTTCCATTCCTTGCTGCGCATGCGGGACGTGTACCGCAGGTAGTCAGAGAAGTGCATCATCATCCCGTCGCCCTCTGTATTAAGCCTGACACCGAGCTGGAAGGCGACCTCCTCTACAACCTCCATGTTCTCCTTCTCCAATCTAGTGTCCATGGCCACACCCTCAGCGAGGGCGTAGCGCTTGGTGAGGAACCTGTCGTTGACGCCGGACACGAACATCCTGGCGACCGGATACGAGAGGATCTCCTCCAACAGGTCCTCCTCCGTGCCCATGGGGCGTAGGCCGATCACTCCCTCCTCCAAGGCATCGATGACCCGCGCCTTCCCGCGTGCCCGGGCCTGCCGGTAGGCCTCATGGGTCAGAAGGTCCTCCAAGGTCACTCCCCGGTCCCTCACATGCTCGGCCGCATCCTTGAGGAACGGATACCTGGCATAGTGAAGGACGTCCATCACCGTTGGACAGGTGGTGCGGGGATAAATATTTTCAGAATTCTCTTACGGTCAATAGCTCAAGAGGTGAGATATGGATGACGCCACTGCTGCATCGTCAAGGGCTGCCACCAGGTCCGCCTCCCCCCTTAGCGGGCGCTTTCGGAAGATGCGTATCGCCCTCTTCCTTCCCACCCCAGGCAAGGCCTCAAGGGCCTTTATAGAGCAGCTATTGACGTTCAACGGATGCTCTATGGCGGTAATGCTCCGGAACCCCCATTCGATGACCGCAACATCCACGAACCGGCCCACCTCCACAGGATAAGGGATCCCTATCAATAGCGGATAGCTTCCGATTTGGCGGCCGAAGGTGGTGTTGCCGTCCCTTAGCTCAGTGTACACTTTCCTCAGGACCCTGCCCTGGGGCAACATCCTTCGAAGCATGGGAAGATCGATATCCCGTCGCACCATCTCTTTGAAGCGGACGAACTCGGAGTGGTCAACGGTACGGGGGAACGCTTTGCGCACGGGGATCACCTGACGGACATTGATCCGCCGCAGGAGCAGCCCCTCGGCTAGCACCGTCCGCAAAAACTTCTCGTTCATTCGCAAGCTGTCCTCGGTCTCCCCCTCGAGGCCGACGATAAAGTTCAGCCCTGGAAGGAGCTCAGGAAGACCGGAGGTACCAACGTTGCCACCGATGCGATTGATGGCTCGGATCGCGTCGAGCGCCTGTTCTGAGGTGGAGTTCAGATTGTTTACCCTCGCCACCGCAGGATCGGCGCTCTCCAAACCCAGCGCCAGCACGTTGCCGCTGGTGCAATGGCGGACCAAAGATATCAAAACCTCCTCCGCTTCCTGGGGGTACGTGGCCACCACCGCCGGATTGGCATTGTCCACGTGAAGGACATCGAAATGCAGCGAGGACACGCGGGAGAACAGGGACTCTACGGCACTGGGGTCCGGCCGGGGCGGATCACCGGCCGTGAGGTCGGCCTTATAAGATAGGATGCACGTCTGCGCCCCCAGCCTCAGGTTGGTGACCCCAAGGTCACGGAGCCTTCGACACTCGGCGAATATATCGTCCTGGTCGCGGAAGGCGGGAACGCCCTTGAGGGGCTCGATGCAGAAGGAGCAGCCTCCAGATCGGTACCGTACGCATCCTCTGTAGGTCTCCACCTCCGCGATCAACGGCTGAGGATAATCGGGGTGAGAGAGCACAGAGTCCGCCCCTGACAGCAGCCAGGTGTTCCATTCCTCCATGGTCCTACACCGTTCCCCGCTCTCCGTTCCGGTCAGGATATCATAGATCCTCGCGGCCGCGTCCACGCGGGCGAGGTGGTGGAACATGTCCAAATATCTAACTTCAGAGGAAGCCGGGCCACCTAACACTGTCACTCCTTGCATTAACGTTGACAGCTCTCCTATCTCCCTGCCAGACGCAGGCATGGCCCTTAGGTACCTTCCGGGAACGGCGGAACCGGCGATGATGAGGCTGAGATCGGCCTTGGGCAACGGAGTTCCCCGGCGCCACTGCTCCACGGTGAGTAACATGGGCTCGGCCCCTGCCTCCCTGGCTGCGCCCACAGCGGCCCTTGTCTGCGGCGAAACGTAAGGTGGGACCCCCAGGCAGGCAGGCTCGTCAACATATCCGTCGATGATGAGCGCCCTCCGGACCTTGGCCATGGACCGAAGTAAGAGCGGAGGCATATATCAAATGGGCCCTTGCCACGATATTGCGATGGTCGGTGCGCCTCCTGGTATGTCCTGCTCAAACCGTGGAGCAAAGCTCCACTATCAGGTACGATAATCGTATGGACGAGCACTATAACGAGCGAGAAAGCAACGGTTCGCAGGCAAATCCCTGCTAATCCTTTTATAATATGATGTAAGATTTCGAGACAACCGGGCCCTGAAAAACAGATCCTAACCCGGCGGAGTCGTTGCTTATGACCATGGACAAAAAGACCGAGGAAGAGATGTTGAAGAAAGCGTACGAGCCGGCCAGGCTGGCGATGAAATACCACCCCTTCTACGAAGGGAAGATCGAGGTCACCGCCAAGTGCCCGGTCAAGAGCTTTCAGGATTTCGCCATCTGGTACACCCCCGGCGTTGCTGAGCCCTGCAAGGACATCAAAGCCCACCCTGAGAAGGTTTACGATCATACTGCCAAGGGCAACATGGTGGCGGTCGTCTCCGATGGCACTAGGGTCCTCGGTCTGGGGGACATCGGGCCCGAGGCCGGCCTGCCGGTGATGGAGGGTAAGGCCCTGCTGTTCAAGTACCTGGGAGGCGTGGACGCCGTGCCCATTTGTTTGGACACCAAGGACCCTGAGGAGATTATCAAGACCGTCAAGTACCTGGCCCCCTCCTTTGGAGGCATAAACCTCGAGGACATAGAGAACCCCAAGTGCTTCGAGATCCTGGACCGCCTCCGGGCGGAGATGGACATCCCCGTGTGGCATGACGACCAGCAAGGGACCGCAACCATCGAGACCGCGGGAGCGATCAACGCCCACAAGCTTGTGGGAAAGAAGATCGGCGAGTCGAAGGTCGCCATGATCGGGGCGGGCGCGGCCAACATCGCTATCGCCAGGGTGATGGTCTCCGCGGGCTTCGACATCAAGAACATCGTAATGGTGGACAGCAAGGGAACGCTGCATCAGGGCAGGACAGACATCGACGATGCTCACAAGGAGAAGTGGTTCATGTGCACGCACTCCAACGCTGAGAACATCGTTGGCGGGGCCAAGGAGGCGATGAAGGGCGCGGACATCGTGGTGGCCGCATCCAAGCCCGGACCGGGCACCATCCTGAAGGAATGGGTCCAAGGAATGGCCGACGATTCCATCGTGTTCGCCACCGCCAACCCCATACCCGAGATATGGCCGTGGGAGGCCAAGGAGGCTGGAGCCCGCATCATCGCCACCGGTCGCTCCGACTTCCCCAACCAGGTCAACAACTCCCTGGGCTTCCCGGGCATATTCCGAGGAGCGTTGGACGTGAGGGCCAGGACGATCACCGATGAGATGTGCATCGCCGCGGCCTTGGAGATCGCCAAGACCGCTGAGGACAAGGGGCTGACGGAGACCCACATCGTGCCCACGATGGATGAGTGGGAGGTGTTCCCCAGGGAGGCGGTCGCCGTAGGAATGAAGGCCATGGAGACAGGTGTGGCCCGCACCAAGATGAGCAGGGACGAGCTGATGCACCGTGCAGAGACCGCTATCAAGCGGGCCCGCGGAGAGACCCAGCTGTTGATGGACTCTGGATACATCCGCGATTTCCCCGAGTAAACCTTTTTCTCCTTTTCCCTTATTTCTTATCTGTATTCCTATGAAGTACACTGAGGCTAGGCCAGGCAGGATCTTCGTCATAAGACTCGAACAGGGTGAGGTCGTGCATGAGGTCCTGGAGAGGTTCGCCGAGGACAAGGGCGTGAGGGCCGCAGCTCTCATAGTAGTCGGGGCCGCTGACAAGGAAAGCAAGCTCGTGGTCGGTCCCCAGGATGGTGATGCCCGGCCGGTGAAACCCCTCGGTTATACGCTACCGGACGTGCATGAGATGACCGGTTCCGGCACATTGTTCCCCAATGAAGATGGACACATGATGCTCCATGTGCACGCCGCCTTCGGCAGGGAAGGGAAGGCCACCATGGGATGCATCCGCCGCGGAGTGGTGGTGTGGCAGATACTGGAAGTCATCATGATCGAGCTCCTGGGTGTCGATGCGATCAGGAAGAGGGATGCCCCCACCGGCTTCGAGATGCTCGAGCCTTGAGATATGCTTGTATTGGCCAGACCTACGTTTTTAATAAATCGCAAGCGATGAACGGACCATGAACCGCCCTGCACAGATCGCTCTCGTCCTCACCGTCATCGCTGTGGTAATCGCCGCGGCCATGCTCACTCTGGCCGCTCCTCGGAAGCAGGACCGCGAGTCCCTCTACCAGGTAGGCTCTTTGGAAGACCTTGTACAGGGTAACTATAATGGTATCGCCACTGTGGGCGATGTGCTCTCACAGGGTGATATCGGTCTGGGGACGTTCGATGGTCTGGACGGGGAGATGATAGTCCTGGACGGCACGTGCTATAAGGCCCGGGACGACGGAATTGTTCAGGTCATCAGCTCTGATGAGACCACGCCCTTTGCGCAGGTCAGCCGGTTCGATATCGATGGCACCATTGACCTACAGGGATCCTTGAACATGAGCAGCGTGAAAGGCCTGATCGAAGCCGCTCTCCCCTCTTCCGGCGCTTTCTATCTGATCAAGATAACCGGGACCTTCGACAACGTCACCGTTCGCTCGGTGCCCAAGCAGGCCGCTCCCTACCCTCCCCTCGCTGAGGTCATCGAGAAGCAGACCGTCTTCGACTATGATGGCATCGACGGGATCCTCATCGGCCTGTGGAGCCCGCCTGACACCTCCGTCCTGAGCTCGGCGGAGCTACACTTCCACTTCCTGAGCAGCGATAGGACCAAAGGCGGCCATGTGCTGGATGCGAACCTCACGGACCTCCGCGCGGAATGGGACCTCACATCCCGGTACGTAGTTGACCTGGAATGATAAAAAAAGTCGATCTCGGCGCCTCGGCGCCGTAAGAGGTTTCAGATCAGGGTAACGGTGGTGTTCTCCACGCTCTGGATCTGGGGGACGGAACGCAGGGCCTCTTCCAATTTCTCGATGATGCCCGAGGTGTCGTCCATGATGCAGGTGATCTCGATGATCTTCAGGCCAAAGGCGAAAGGCTTGACGACCACGTTGTTTATCGTAACGCCTTCAGGGATCGCACCAGGAATGGATTTGATAATGTCCTCAAGAGGCGACTCGGGGCTCTCTGGGATCATGTTGTATACTGCGGCCACCTTTCCCATGTCATCACCTAAGGACCGGTGAACCCGCACTTGGTGCAGGTGTAAGTGATGCTCTGATCCCTGCACTGGGGGCAGCGGCCGATCTCGACCACACCGCACTCGGGGCACTTGAAGAACGTCATACCGTCGTTCTTGCCCAGCCTTACTCCGCATGAGCTGCAAATCTTCTCGGACTCCATGGTATTCACCGGATTTGAGCCGATAGAGTTTTCTCCTTGTATATAAGGCCTTGCTGCGTCTCAGAACCAGCCCTTTCGCCTGAATATCAGCAGCATGAGGATGGCCAGCACTATCATGATGACCAGCACCACAGGATAGGCGTACACGCTGCCGAGCTCTGGCATATGGGCGAAGTTCATCCCGTAAAGACCGACGATGAACGTCAGGGGCGCGAATATTACTGATATAAGGGTCAGCACCTTCACGATCTTGTTCAGCTGATTGCTCACCATGCTCTGATACATATCGAGCATCTCCGAGACCATGTCCCTGTGTGTATCCACGGTGTCCATAAGCTCTATGGTGTGCTCATATTCGTCTCGGTAGTAGGGGGCGGTGTAGGCATCGACCAGGTCGGACTGCCCCTTGACCAGCGCATTGATGACCTCCCGCAGAGGCCAGATCGCCTTGCGGACCTTTATCAGCGCTCGCCGGAGGCCCTGCACGTTCGCCAGCGCTTCCGTGCCACCATCGTTCAGGATGCTGTCCTGAGCGTCCTCGATGAGGTCCCCCATCTCCTCCGAGATGGAAAAATAATCATCGATGACGGAATCGATTATGTCGTAGAGGAGGTAGTCCGTGCCCATGTTCCGGATCTCGTTGTGCTCGTTGCCCAGTGCATCCATGGTCTTGTCCATCCTCACACCCGGTGGGACCATGGTGATAAGGAATCCCTTGCCCAACAGACACACGGCCCGCTCCTCCTTCACCTCCAGGCCTTCCAGCAATAACAACCTCCAGGTCAGGAAGATGACCCCCTGAAGGTCCATGAGCTTTGGCCGACTAGGGCCCTCCTCGGCGATCTCGTCGATGACCAGTGGATGGAGCCCTCCCCATTTCCGGATTACCATCAGCTCGTCCATGTCGAGCTTCCCCTGGACCACGATCCAGGTGACCCTCCGTCGACCAATATATTCGAGGGCGACCTTCATATCGGCCGCGGTGCTCTTCTCCACAGTGGTGCTGTCGTAGCTAACCACCGTGATCTTCGCTCCGTGCCTCTGATGAGATGGTTCCTGCTCCAGCGGGGTCATGGGATTCATCGTGTGATCGATCGGGCTCGAAGCTCGGCCCTGAGCGCTACCGTTCTTTCCAGGTCATCGGTCTTGATGTCATGTAGGACCAGACTTCGCCCCTCTATCTCCAGGATGCCCATGGCCGGTCGGGAACGACCCTTGAGGCGGCGGGTGGTGGCCGTGGCCGTGGTTATGAAGTAGCAGCCGTCCAGGTTCCATATCCAGGGTAGGTGCTTGTGCCCGGAGAGAACAATATCGACACCCACCTCCTTGCACACCCCCAGAAGGTCTCCGGCATCGGTCGGTATCTGCCTCTCCCGACCTGTTCCAGGTATCGGTATGAGGTGGTGGTGCAGCGCCATTATCCTGATGTTCGGACCGGCGAACTGCTCTCTGATGGGTCCATAATGCTCCCTGCCAACATGGCCGTCGTCCACGTCCGGCTCTGTGGAATCAAGACCCACAACCGTCACCCCCTTTCCCACATAGGTGGGGAACCTAGGCCCGATTATCTCCTCGAAGATGGTGTAGCCGAGATTTCGGGAGTCGTGATTACCGGGCACTACGAGCATATCCTCCACCTCCAGGCCTTCCAGGAAGCTCTTTGCCGCTTCGAACTCAGAGGCATAGCCGTCAGTGGTCAGGTCCCCGGTGACCACCAGCAGGTCCGGTCTCTCCTCCTCTATGGTCCGGGTGACGTTGTCCGCCCACCGGGGAACGAACAGGGAACTTGAGAAATGCAGGTCCGATATATGGGCTATCTTCAACCATTGCCTCCAGCTGGTCATATCGCAGCGATAATCTATTATGATTACGCACATTTCGGACCTGCGGTAGGTTAGGAACATGGCCAGAACAGAGGATGGAACACTCGATCGCATCATGAACGAACTTCGGGCTCGGGCTGACCCTGCTTCCCGAGAGGGTATGGCCCGATACGGCATCAGGACTGATCATGCCCTCGGCGGCTCCTCCCTCTACTTCCTCAGGGCCATGGCCAAAGGCCTCGGTAAGGACCACGCTCTGGCCCTGGCCCTGTGGTCGACGGATGTCCACGAGGCCCGCCTGCTGGCCACCTTGGTAGAGGATCCCCAAGAGGTCACCGAGGAACAGATGGAGGCATGGGTGGCCGACTTCGACTCCTGGGACATCTGCGACCAATGCACCTCCAACGTCTTCTCCTACACATCCAGGGGGTGGACGAAGGCCGTGGAATGGTCATCGCGAGAGGAGGAGTTCGTGAAGCGGGCGGGATTCGCCCTCATGGCCGCGCTGGCCGTACACGATAAGAAGGCAGAGAACGATAGGTTCGACCCTTTTCTGTCTGTCATAGAACGGGAGTCGTACGATGACCGCAACTATGTCCGCAAGGCCGTGAACTGGGCCTTAAGAAACATCGGAAAGCGGAATTTGGCATTGAACGCCTCAGCGGTCGCCTGCGCGGAGAGGATCAGGGCGAAAGGTACCAAGGCCGGACGTTGGATATCATCTGATGCTCTCCGCGAGCTTCGCAGCGAGGCCGTGCAGAAGCGCCTGGTAAAGCATAAGTAATGGCCAGTTGTTATGTTGGGCCGCATCCAGATAGGCAGGGGCGGGCGGAACAGGACCCGCTTCGTTCGGCCGCCGCCGCGGCCTCATCCTTCGAAAACCGCCCATGAGCAATGGCCCCCTTCCAGGACCCAAGCCAACCTTTAAATAATTAGAGGCTTTACATGGGCTTCTGCAATGCCTATTAGCTTGCCATGGGCCCGTAGCTCAGCTAGGTAGGATGGCGGTAATAACATCCCGTTGTCCCTAGAAAGAGCATCTGGCTTTTAACCAGGTGGTCCGGGGTTCGAAAGGCGCGCGGCCTTCCCGTGCGCTCCGAAAATCCCCGCGGGCCCGCCCTGGGGAAATAGGAGTTGAACGATGGAAGGTGCAACGTTCGGGAAGCCAATACGGCGATGTTTTACAATTCTGACCAGTGGTCAACAATATCTTTCAATCTCATTCGCGGACGAGGTGAACTAGGTGGTCGAATCTGATTTACACGTTTTGGAGCACGATCTCGTGCCAGAGCATACCCTGCTGACCGAGCAGGAGGCCGAGAAGGTCTTGGCCAAGTTTAAGATTACCAAGGACCAGCTACCCAAGATCCGGAAGGATGATGCCTGCATCAGGATCTTGGAGAGGATAGAAGGCCCCATAAGTCCCGGAAGGGTGATACAGATAAGACGTAAAAGCGACACCGCCGAGGAGTTCATAGTGTACCGCCTGGTGATTAGCAAGGAACTCAAGGGGTGAGGACAAATTGCGTGATCTTATAGAGCTATACTTCAAGGACCGGTCCATCGTCAATCACCACATCGCCAGTTTCAACGATTTCCTCTCCACGATGGACAATCCCAACAGCCGCATGCAGAAGATCGTCGACAACCTGAGGGTGTCGGCCGATGATACCACCCGAGGCATCATCAAACTGGAGCAGGACCGCACCGACGGACGCCAAGTGGAGATCCGGGTGGGACGGCGACGGGACGAGAAGACCGGCAACATCGATCCTCAGTACAGCCGGCCGACGATAAGGATCCTCAACCCCGTGGTCAGGGAGGCCAACGGTGCCACCCACAAACTGACCCCCATGGAGGCCAGGCTAAGGAACCTGAACTACCTGGCACCTATAGAGTTGGAGTTCACCATCATCGAGGATGGCATCGAGAAGGAACCGGAGAAGGTGCACATAGGTGACCTCCCCATCATGCTCCGTTCCAAGCGCTGCAATCTCTTCAAGGAGAGCATGGAGGAGGAGCGGGAGCTGACCGAGGCCGAGTACAAGGAGAAGCTCATCGAGTTCGGGGAGGACCCCGCTGACCCTGGGGGATACTTCATCATCGGAGGGACCGAGAGGGTCCTCATTTCTCTTGAGGACCTCGCTCCTAACAGAGTGATGGTGGAGTACAACGAGCGCTACGGTACCCAGCTGGAGGTAGCGAAGGTATTCTCGCAGAAGGAGGGTTACCGCGCCCTCACCCTGGTGGAGAAGAAGAAGGACGGCATCCTGATGGTCACCGTCCCTGCCGCATCCGGACAGATCCCCCTGGTCATCCTCATGAAGGCCCTGGGGATGGAGAACGACAAGGAGATCTACGATGCCATCGTGAGCGTCTCGGACATGGCCAACATAGTTTACGCCAACATCGAGGAGTGCCATGACAAGAAGCTCTACCCCCCCAACGGTGTGTTCACCACCGAGGATGCCTTGAACTACCTGGAGCGAAAGTTCGCGACCGGGCAGGCGCGGGAGTACAGGGAGAAGAAGGTGGAGTCCATCATCGACCGTTCCTTGCTGCCCCACCTGGGCGACACCAAGGAGGACCGCATCAAGAAGGCCCACTTCCTGGGCAGGATCGCTCGCTCGGTGTTGGAACTGAGCATCGGCCTGCGCAAGGAGGACGACAAGGACCACTATGCCAATAAGCGTCTCAAACTTTCGGGGGACCTCATGGAGGACCTCTTCCGGGTGGCCTTCACCAACCTGATGAAGGATTTGAAGTATCAGCTGGAGAGGAGCTTTGCCAGGAAGAAGGATTTGCGAATCGCGTCGGCCATCCGTCCGGACCTGCTCACGCACCGGCTCTTGCACGCGCTGGCGACCGGTAACTGGGTCGGCGGTAGGGCTGGAGTATCTCAGCTTTTGGACCGCACCTCCAACATGAGCACCCTGTCCCACCTGAGGAGGGTCACCTCCTCCCTAACTCGCTCTCAGCCTCACTTCGAGGCTCGTGACCTGCACCCCACCCAGTGGGGCCGGCTGTGCCCCAATGAGACCCCTGAGGGTCAGAACTGCGGTCTGGTGAAGAACGCCGCCCTCATCATCGACGTTTCCGAAGGATTCCGCGAGGAGGACGTCCAGTGGCTGCTCCGGGACCGGGGCGTTGTGGAGGTCAAGGCGGGGGAGATCAGCACCGGGGCCAAGGTATATGTGAACGGCGACCTGGTGGGAAATGTGGACAATCCCCGCCTGTTGGTGTCCGAGATCCGGGCCGGCAGGAGGCAGGGGCTGCTGTCCAGCGAGATAAACATCCGCTACGACGAGGAGATGGGCGAGGTCGTCATCAACTGCGATGAAGGCCGCCTGAGGAGGCCCCTACTGGTCATCCAGGAGGGGCGCACCGTCATCACCCGTAGGCACCTCGAGGACATCCGCGAGGGCCGGATAAAGTGGTCCGACCTGCTGCGCGAAGGGGTCACGGAGTGGATCGACGCCGAAGAGGAAGAGGACTCCCTGGTGGCTGTGGAGCCCTTCGATTCCCCCGAGCGTTGCGCGTCATGCTCCCGTGCGCTGTCGCCTACTGACGTGGATTGGATGAACCCGGGGACGGACAGTACCGAGGCCGTCCTGAAGTGCAAGCACTGCGGTGGGGACAACAAGGTCCCTCTACTGATCACACCTGAGCATACCCATATGGAGGTAGATCCAATGGTCATCCTGGGCGTGGCGGCGGGAGTCGTCCCCTATCCGGAGCATGACTCCTCCCCGCGTGTTACCATGGGATCGGGAATGGCAAAGCAGTCGCTGGGGCTAAGCTGCACCAACTATAGGAAGAGGCCGGATACTCGCGGCCACATCCTGCACTACCCCCAGAAGCCCATGGTGCAGACCAAGCCCATGGACTTCGTGGCGTTCAACGATCGCCCGGCGGGGCAGAACTTCGTGGTCGCCGTCATATCCTATCATGGCTACAACATGGAGGATGCCCTCATCCTCAACCGGGCTTCCATCGAGCGCGGCCTGGGACGATCAACCTTCATGAGGACATACCGTGCCGAGGAGCGGCGCTACCCTGGAGGGCAGGAGGACCACTTTGAGATCCCCTCCCCCGATGTCCGCGGCGCACGTACCGACCTCTCTTATGCAAACCTGGGAGAGGACGGACTGATCTCCCCCGAGACCTTGGTCTCCGGAGGCGATGTCCTGGTCGGAAAGACCTCACCCCCCAGGTTCCTGGAGGAGGAGACCGACTTCCTCACTCCGCAGAAGAGGAGGGAGACGTCCATAACCATACGGCCGGGAGAGAGCGGCTGGGTCGACTCCGTCATGTTGACAGAATCGGAGAACGGTTCCCGCTTGGTCAAGGTCAAGGTGAGGGACGAGCGCATCCCTGAGCTGGGTGACAAATTCGCCTCTAGACATGGGCAGAAGGGGGTCATAGGCCTCATCGTGCCGCAAGAGGACATGCCGTTCACCTGCGACGGTGTGACACCGGACCTGGTCATCAACCCCCATGCTATCCCCTCTCGTATGACCGTCGCCCACGTCCTGGAGATGATCGGCGGTAAGGTCGGGGCCATGGAGGCCAGATCCATCGACGGCACGTCCTTCTCAGGGGAGAAGGAGCAGGCCATCAGGGAATCCCTGGGCCGAGCCGGGTTTAGAACCACGGGGAAGGAGGTGATGTACGACGGTCAGAACGGCAAGAAGATCGAGGCCGAGATATTCACCGGCGTCATCTACTACCAGAAGCTGCACCACATGGTGTCGGGAAAGATGCACGTGCGTTCCCGCGGACCGGTGCAGATATTGACAAGACAACCGACGGAAGGCCGCTCAAGGCAGGGCGGTCTGCGTTTCGGTGAGATGGAGAGGGACTGCCTGATCGGGCATGGGGCGGCCATGGTCATCAAGGACCGGTTGCTGGACGAGTCCGATGGGACGTTCCTGTATGTTTGCGGCAACTCCAACTGCGGTCACATCGCCATGATGGACCGGAGGGGAGCGATACGCTGCCCAGTATGCGGCAACAACACCAACGTGCACCTCGTGCAGACGAGCTATGCGTTCAAGCTGTTGCTCGACGAGCTGCTGTCACTTGGCGTCGTCATGCGCCTTCAACTGGAGGACCTAAGATGATGCGAGGCGTTTCAAAGAGGATAGGTTCGATCAAGTTCTCGTCGTTGTCACCCGATGAGGTCAGGAAGATGTCCGCGACCAAGGTCATCACCGCGGACACGTACGATGACGATGGCTTCCCCATAGACATGGGTCTGATGGACCCCCACCTGGGCGTCATCGAGCCCGGTCTGCGCTGCAAGACCTGCGGCAACAAAGTGGATGAGTGCCCTGGCCACTTTGGCCACATCGACCTTGCCATGCCTGTGATCCACGTTGGCCTGGTTAAGGAGATCAAGAAGCTGCTGCAGTCCACCTGCAAGACCTGCGGAAAGCTCCTCATGACCAAGGAGGAAGCGCAGCGGAAGGCCCAGGAATGGGAGATGATGGATGATCTCGGTGGAGATGCCATCGATTATCGTCTCCTTGCCAAGGGAACGGCCAAGGACGCGTCCAAGAACACCACCTGCCCCCACTGCGGCCAGGAGCAGGGCAAGATCACCCTGGACAAGCCGACCACGTTCCGTGAGGATGGCCACAAGCTCACCCCCAAGGAGGTCAGGGAGCGCCTGGAGCGTATCCCCGATGAGGACCTGCCTCCACTGGGCATAGACCCCAACTCATGCCGTCCCGAGTGGATGGTGCTCACCGCACTGGCCGTTCCGCCGGTGACGGTCCGCCCCTCCATCACACTAGAGTCCGGCGACCGCTCCGAGGACGACCTCACACACAAGCTGGTGGACGTCCTGAGGATCAACCAGCGTCTGCGTGAGAACCGTGATGCCGGCGCCCCTCAGCTGATCGTAGAGGACCTGTGGGAGCTGCTGCAGTACCACGTAACCACCTATTTCGACAATCAGACGTCGGGCATCCCCCCGGCTAGGCACCGCTCCGGTAGGCCCCTCAAGACCCTGGTCCAGAGGCTAAAGGGTAAGGAGGGGAGGTTCCGATCGAACCTGTCCGGTAAACGTGTCAATTTCTCGGCGCGTACCGTCATCTCTCCCGACCCCTCGCTCTCCATCAATGAAGTGGGAGTACCGTACGAGGCTGCCCGTGAACTGACCGTCCCGGTCCATGTCACCAAGGCCAACATAGACGTCCTCAAGGCTATGGTCAAGAGGGGCTCCAACCCGCCTCTGGACGACGGAAGGTACGCCCCTGGTGTCAACTACGTCATCCGTTCCGACGGGCGCAGGATGAAGGTCACCGACAGGAACGCCGAGATGATCTCCGACGGCCTGGAGATCGGGTACATAGTGGAGAGGCATCTCATGGACAAGGACGTCGTGCTGTTCAATAGGCAGCCGTCCCTGCACCGCATGTCCATGATGGCCCACACCGTCAGGGTCATGCCGTGGAAGACCTTCCGGTTCAACCTGTGCGTGTGCCCGCCCTACAACGCCGACTTCGACGGCGATGAGATGAACCTGCACGTCCTTCAAAGCGATGAGGCCAGGGCGGAGGCGATGATCCTGATGAGGGTGCAGGAGCATATCCTGTCCCCGAGGTTCGGCGGCCCCGTCATCGGTGCTATCCACGACCACATCACCGGGACGTTCCTCCTGACCCATATGGACCCCAAGTTCGACAAGCAGGAGACGCTGAGCATCCTCTCCAAGGTGAAGCACGAGCACCTACCCGAGCCCTTGGTGGTCGACGGGAAGGAATACTGGACAGGCCATCAGCTCTTCTCCATGGTGCTTCCCAAGGGCTTCCACAGCACCTTCAAGGCGTCCATCTGCCGCAACTGCGCGGTATGCAAGAAAGAGGACTGTGACCTTGACGCCTACGTGAAGATACGTGAGGGGAAGCTGATCACCGGCACCATCGATGAGAAGGCCATCGGTTCCTTCAAGGGCAAGATCCTCGACAAGATAACCCGCGATTACGGCGCTGACGCTGCCAGGGAGTTCCTGGATAACGTTACCAAGCTCGCCATCGGTGCCATCATGGTGCGCGGGTTCACCACCGGCATCGATGATGAGGACATTCCGGAGGAGGCGACCCACCAGATCAACGATATGCTCAAGGACTCGGTACGCAAGGTATCGGAATATGTCCAGGCATACCGTGACGGGACCTTAGAGCAAAGGCCGGGCCGGTCCCTTGAGGAGACCCTCGAGGTCGAGGTCATGAAAACGCTGGGAAACGCCAGAGATGAGGCCGGTCAAATTGCCGGCCGGCATCTGGGTATGGAGAACTCCGCGGTCATAATGGCCCGCTCGGGCGCCAGAGGGTCCATGCTTAACCTCTCACAGATGGCGGGCTGCATAGGACAGCAAGCTGTCCGTGGGGAACGCCTATCTAGGGGGTACTGGAACAGGACCCTGCCGCACTTCAAGAAAGGCGACCTGGGGGCGCAGGCCAAGGGCTTTGTGCAGAACTCCTACAAGAGCGGGTTGACCCCGACCGAGTTCTTCTTCCACTCCATGGGTGGAAGGGAGGGTCTGGTCGATACCGCCGTCCGTACATCCCGTTCCGGTTACATGCAGCGCCGACTGATCAACGCGCTCGAGGACCTAAAGCTGAAGCAGGACGGTACGGTGAGGAACACCGCGGACATGATCGTCCAGTTACAGTACGGGGAAGATGGAGTGGACCCCTGCCGCAGCGTGCAGGGAGATGCCGTGGATATCGATGATATCCTCGCTGAGGTCCTTGGTGATGATGCCGAGGCCCTGGCCCGGCTGGAGGAGAAGAAGGTGGCCGGCTACGCCACCATGGAGAAGGACCTCATGGAGACCATCGAGGAAGAGGAGGTCGAGGAGACGGAATATGACGCCGGAGGCGGCGGAGGTGAGGACTGATGGCCCGTAAGGACACGTTCAAGGCACTGTTGCGCCGGGGCATAGATGAGGCCACGGCAGACAAGCTGCTCCAGGGGTACAGCAGCATCACCGATATCGCCGCGGCCTCGGCCGCGGACATGGTGGCCCTGGGCCTCACCGAAGCTCAGGCCGGTGAGGTAAGCAAGCTCCTGGGCAAGGCGAAGAAGGAAGGCGGAAAGAAAGCGGAGAAGAAGGAGGCGGCTCCGGAGCCCGTGAAGAAGACGGAGTTCCAGAGGGTTGTCAAGGCCCGTCCCCTCATACCGATGGAAGAGAAGCTGAACAAATTGCTCTCTGACATCAATAGGTACCTCCCCCGTCGCGTGGTCGTCTCTCTCGCAGAGAGGCTGGATGGGGTCGCTCTTTCCGATTCCAAGATCAAGGAGATACTGCTGAGATCCGCCGAGAAGTACGAGCTCCACAAGATGGACGCCAACGAGTCTGCGGGGATCCTTGCGGCGCAGTCCATCGGGGAGCCGGGTACCCAGATGACCATGCGTACCTTCCACTACGCCGGTGTGGCGGAGATCAACGTTACGTTGGGTCTGCCGCGTCTCATCGAGATCGTGGACGCCCGTCGGGTGCCCTCCACCCCGATGATGACGGTGTACATCGAACCGGAACTGGCCGGGGACGTCGAGGTCGTTCGCAAGGTGGCGTCCAGGATCGAGAAGACGACCCTCCTGGACATCGCGGACATCGAGACCGATATCGCCAACATGAAGGTGATAGTCCACCCCGACCGCTCCAAGCTGGAGCAGAAAGGGATCACCGAGGAGCAGATCGTGGAGAGGCTCAACAAGGACCGCCGCCTGCGCGGGCAGGTAGCCCTGGTCCAGGACGAGGAGGACAAGGACCGCCGGTTGGTCGTCATATCCTCCGAGGAGGCCAGCTTCAAGAAGCTCCAAGGCATCGTTCAGGCCACCCGGGATGCGGTCATCCAGGGCTTGGACGGAATCGAGAGGGCCATCCTAAGGAACCAGGGTGGCGAGTACGTCATATACACTGCAGGCTCCAATCTCAGGGAGGTACTGGCGGAGGAGCACGTGGACCGTAAGAGGACCACCACCAACTCCATCCAGGAGATATATGACGTATTGGGTGTGGAGGCTGCCCGGAACTCCATCATCCACGAGGCATCCAGGACCCTGGGCGAACAGGGTCTGACGGTGGACATCCGGCATATCATGCTCGTGGCCGATCTGATGACCAACGACGGCGACGTCAAGGCCATAGGTAGGCATGGGATCTCCGGCAGGAAATCGAGCGTGCTCGCGAGGGCCGCGTTCGAGATCACTGCCACCCACTTGCTCCACGCCGCTCTCACCGGAGAGACGGACGATCTGGACGGTGTAGCGGAGAACATTATCGTGGGGCAACCCGTAACCCTGGGGACAGGTGCTGTCAACCTTGTTTACGTGCCCAAGAAAAGGCCTAAGGAGGCAAGCGAATGATAGATTTGGGAAGAGCGATTAAGGCGGCTGCGACCACCGGAAAGGTGGTCTACGGCGTGCAGCAGGCAGAGAAGGCGGTCAACAGCGGTGAGGCCAAGATGGTCATTCTATCTGTGAACTGCCCGAGTGAGTTCCTCAGATCTGGAAACCACAACAATGTCAAGGTTGTCAAGTTTGAGGGTACCAACATGGAGCTAGGGGCTCTATGTGGGAAACCGTTCTCGGTGTCCGCTTTAGCGGTGATCGACAAGGGTACCTCCAACATCCTTTCGTTGTGATCCTATGCCGGCTGAGATAACTTTCACCGAGGACACCCTGAGGTACATCAACCTCTTCGAGGCGGTGACCAAGACCAGGGTCAAAGATTGCATGGAGACAGAGGAGAAGCTGGTGTTCGTGGTCGAGCCTGGCCAGGCCAACAGGGCCGTGGGCAAGGCTGGCGAGAACGTCATCCGCCTCAAGAACCAGACCGGGAAGAATATCCAGGTCATAGAGTACTCGGACGAGCCGGAGAAGTTCATCCGGAACGTGTTCTACAACTACAATGTGCAGAACGTCGTCATCGAGAACCGGGGCAATGTGGTGCATGCCACCGTGACCGTGGATCCCAAGGTCAAGGGGAGGGCCATCGGCAAGAACGGCCGCAACCTCAAGATCGCCCGGGACATCGTCAACCGTCACCACAACGTTCAGAGCATCAGCGTGGCTTGAGCGGTTCCCGCTCTACTTCCAACCGATCGGCGGTGGGGTACTCCTCCACCAGGAAGGACTCGTAAGGTAGCAAGGGGGCTAGATCCTTCAGCACCCACGGGGCCACCTCAACCCTTTCCTTTTCCACGTCCCTTCTGAAGAGCCCATCGGGCACACCATACTTGTCCCGCAGCACGGCCATGATCTCATCTGCGGGGCCTTCGACAACGCCTTTGAGGAGCATGCCCTCATCGGTGATCATATCCGAGGGCAGCGCAACCCTCAGCGCCCGCCTCTTTATACGTTTCCTCAGCTGCACAGAGTCCTTGAAGCTGGATGAGCAGTAATGGACGGGGATGGTGTGCTTACCTTGGACCACGCTCAGCGCCGTCTCCTCACTCCCAAGGACCGCACTGGACACATCGTCCTTGACCTCCATGCCCCTATCCTTCAGCTCCTCCCAGTTGCCCTCGGAGAACTCCAGCTCATTGAGGTTGACGAAGTCCAGACCTGCCTCCTGGGCGTAATGGACGAGGCGCCTCAGCTCCTCCTCCTTTCCGGGCATGGCCGGGACCTCCATCCCCATCTTCATACGGGAGGTCTTCTTGAACTCCGCGATCCCGGACCCCTCCAGCTGGCCCCATGCCTCCATAGGGGGATGCAGTCGCAGCTCGTCCAACCCTGCGTCCTCCAGAGCATGGTATGCGGAGATATCCAAGGATGAGGTGTAGAGGTGGATGTGGTGCCTCTTCCCGAAGGTCTCCTTTAGTAGCTTGATGAAGTGTACTGTGCGGTCTAGACATGCCACGGGGTCCCCTCCTGTTATCCCGGTGCCCAGGGCCCCTATAGTCTTGGCCTCCTCTATCACGTCCTCATCGCTGCCGGCCTTCAGCTCGTTGGCAAAGACGACGTTCTTACCCCTCTTCTCCAATGACAGTGGGCAATAGAAGCAGCCGGTGGAGCACCTGCCAGACACCAATAGCACCATCTTGGTCCCCTGGCGGCACAGCACGCATCCACGTGGTAACCGTCCGGTGTATGCGGACCCCGCCTCCATCGGTTCGACCCTCATCAGTCTGCCTGAGGCCGGGCGCCGCTATTAAAGGTTGCTTCTGCGCAAGGCAAGTACATGGGACCCTGCCGTTACCCCAGCTATCTTACTTCTTCTTTCGACCCTTTACCATCCTTCGATGGAGCTCCACATCCCCTAGAGAGGTCCAAGGGCGGCTGACCATCCCTAAAATACGTGCATCGTGATAAGGTCATGATGGTCACATGAAGATGAACACGAGGATGATCCTCGCCCTGGACGAGACGGACGAGAGCAGGGCGCTCAAGATCGCCGATGAGGTGGCCGACCTTGTGGACGCTATAAAGATCAACTGGCCCTTGGTGCTCTCCACATCGCCGGAGATGATCACCCGCCTCTCTCGAATGGCCCCGGTCATATGCGACTTCAAGATCGCGGACATACCCAACACCGACCGCCTGATCGTGGAGCAGGTGCAGAAGAGGGGTGCTGCTGGCGTTATCGTTCATGCCTTCACCGGCTCGGATTCCCTGTCCGCGGCCGTGAAGGCGGCCGAGGATCTGGATGTGTTCGTGGTGACAGAGATGTCCCATCCCGGGGGTCAGGAGTTCACCGCCCCCCTGGCCGAGCGCTTCGCCAGCATGGCCGTGGAGGCAGGGGCATCTGGCGTGATCGCACCCGCCACTCGCCCGGAGAGCATTGCTAAGGTTCGCAGGATCGTGGGAGACCTCCTCATTCTGACGCCGGGAGTGGGAGCGCAGGGAGGGAGCGCTTCTGATGCCATCTCCATGGGAGCTGACCATGTGATCGTGGGGCGTTCCATCTACGGCTCTCCAAGGCCCCGGGAGGCCGCGGAAAGGCTTGTAGAAGAGATACAGAAGGTGATACAAGCCCCATAGCGTTCGCCGGCGCGTTCCTTCGCCCCTTCGGGGCGGCCTTCCGTCTCCGCTGCGTCCTGCACCTCGCCGCGTCTTTTTTGGAAAGTCATGCCCGGAAAAGGCACATCTATAATCCCATCCGCACGGTTGTGCCAGAAAAAAGCCCTTTAAAGCCAGATTTTTTATACCGGACCAGTAATCTGAGGACGATTCTGCCTAGGAGACGTTAACGATGGATGCAAATGATGGGAGGCCAAATGGTCGTCCCCATAAGATACAGAAGCCAAAGGAAGGTGGTCTCCACGCCCTGTTCAAGGAAGATTCCTGGCTGGGTCGGAACTGGGGCACCATCCTCATCCTGGTAGCTATCATTTTTATCGCACTCTTCGTGCGTAGCTACTTCGGGTACTCCACAGCAGTGGACAATGGTTTCTTGGTCGCAGGAGGCTCGGACTCGTACTATCATCAGCGCGTTATCGGATATGTCGAGGACACAGGCAACCATCTGGTTAACGACCCCATGCTGAACTACCCTATGGGCGTCAGGAACATGAGACCGCCTCTATACGACTGGTCTGTAGCTGTTACCAGCATGTTCATGTCCGGCGTCACGGGGATGTCGATCACGGACAGCACTGGCTTTACCCTCCTGTCCTCCACGGCGTTCTGGGGGGCACTTACATGCATTCCAGTTTACATGCTGACGCGGGCCGCCTTCGGTAACCGCGCAGGGCTCCTAGCGGCTCTTCTGTTCGCGATAATGCCGGGTAACATCACCCGCAGCGTGTTCGCGGATGCCGACCACGATGCCATGATATTGTTCTTCGTGATCTTCGGTCTGTACTTCCTCTTCCGATCCCTGGCCAATATAAAAGGGACCAGATGGGTCGAGAACTGGAAAAATGTCACGTCCATTAGAACGGGCGTCAAATCTTACATGGAAACCAATCGGCGTTCCCTCATCTACGCGATGTTGGGAGGCGTCTGCTTCGCTACAGTGGCCATGATATGGACCGGGTACACGTACATGCTCATAATCGTCCTGGTCTATTTCTTGGTCCAGGTCCTTATAAACCGCTTCCGGAACATCGACTCCATGGGTGCGTTCTTCGTCATCGGGGCCATGCTCCTAACTGGCTTCGTCCTCATGGCCCCCCTGTACTGGCAGCTCAGTTACTGGAACCAGTGGTACGATGTGCCTTTCTATCTGTTCCTCGCCACGATGTTCGTGGGCGGGTTGTTCGTGGCATCCCGGGACTATCCCTGGACGCTGGTCATCCCAGTGGTCGTCGGCATAATCATCCTGGCACTGGTGGCGGTGTTCTTCCTCGCCCCCAACCTGTTCGAGGCGATCGTCACGGGCCAAGGATATCTGGTCAAGAGCAAGTTGTACTCCACCATTTCGGAAGCCACGGCCCCCACCTTCTCCAACCTGGCCATGTCATTCGGTGTGGTGACCTTCTGGCTCGCCATCATCGGCCTTATATGGGCAGCGGTGAAGATACCCAAGGACCCCTCGCCTTACTTGGTGTTCATCGTCGTGTGGATGGCGGTCAGCATGTATATGGCGGCCTCGGCCAGCAGGTTCCTGTTCAATGCCTCCCCCGCCTTCGCTATGGCCGCGGGATGGATACTGGCGCTGCTGATCACGAGGCTCAAGTTCGAGGAAATGCCCAAGACATTCAATGGCTTCTGGTCCAATCCTCTGCGAACGCTCAGGAAGAACGTGAGGATAAGCCATGTTGTAGGAGTGCTGTTCCTCGCCTTCTTGGTCATCCTCCCCAACGCTTGGGGGGCGATGGACGCGAGCATCCCGTCGGAGACCAAGAAGGACTACGACAAGCAGATCTACTATGCCCTGCCGGACGTGCTGCACCCTGCTGACTATGATGCGGTCAACGGAACGTTCCATTACCTTGGTGCGTTCTCGTATTCGCTGCCGCTACCGACCTCATACTATCCGGCCGCGTGGTCATGGCTCAAGACGCAGGACAGTAATCTGACGGAGGCAGACAGACCGGCCTTCCTATCATGGTGGGATTATGGATTCGAGGCCATACAATCGGGCGGTCACCCTACCGTGGCCGACAACTTCCAGAGCGGCTACGAATATGCCGCCTCGTTCCTGATGTCAGAGAACGAGAGCGATGCCGTCTCCCTGCTGATCATAAGACTGCTGGAGAAGACCGGCTTCACCGATGACATGAACAGCGCGTTAACTGACAATGGCGCCGATGCAGCCGCCCTCAAGGATATCATGCAGAACCCGTCCAACTATATCCAGACGGTTCTCGACAACCCCGATGTCTACAGTAAGTTCACGAGCGACATCAGCGTGGCCAACGCCAAGTATGCGGCGGCCCGCGTGGAGCTCGAGAAGGTCGGCCTTGATAAACTGGTCGATATGTACCACGATGTCAGAGAGGTCAGTGGGCACGACATCGGCTATGTGGCCGTGGACAGCAGGCTGTTCCCCTTCAGTGCGACGGGGAGCAACATCTTCTATGCCCCCGCCAAGCTCAACGATCGGAACATAGACTCGAACACCGGTTCTCCGACCGACTACTACACCATAAAGGCCATACTCAGCGACTATAGCGCCGTGGACATCCAGAACGTGACCTCCAGCGACACCGTCCTGGGCTACCAGATCTACTACACCGACCTGTTCTACGACACCATGATCTACAGGACGTTCATGGGTCTGAGCCCCTCGGACATAGGCGAGACCACCCAGGGAATACCCGGGTACTCGGGATCGCTAAGCAAGTACGACGCCATGCCGGGCTATAACCTGACCCATTTCAAGCAGGTCTACCGCACAGCTTACTACTTGCCAGACAACTCCACCACCTGGGAGGCGGTCTCCTATGAGGAGGCTAAGTACCTGCAGTCCCAGATAGATGCTGGCGCCATCAACGGTACCGTGGACATGAGCGCCTCGGTACTGCAATCCGGCGTGGTGTTCTTGCAATACTACGACGGCGCGGTACTGAACGGCACGGCTATCGCCAGTGACGGGACACCCTACTCGGGCATCCACGTTACCGTGGTCGATGAGAACGGTATACCGCATCAGACGGTCACAACCTCGTCCGACGGTTCCTACCAGGTCTACCTGCCTTTCGGCAACGTCAGCGTGGTATACTCCGTCGGAGACCTCGAAGGCAGCACCCTCATCGGCTCTGAGATCGATCGGGTGGACTACCAGGTATCCTATGCCCAGGCCATGAGGCTGGAGAGCTTCACCGCGAACGGAGACATAACCCTCGCGGGCTCGAGGTTGTCCGGTTACGTGTTCTGGGACATGGACGGGAACGGGCGTTACAGCACCGGGGATGAGGCCATCGCCGGCGCTACCGTAGTACTCGAGAATAACAAAACTGGGTTCACATCCACCGTGACCTCTGACGGCAGCGGATATTACTCCCTGCTAGGTCCGGAGAGCGACGACAACGTGCTCTACGCCACCTACGAGGACCATACCTTCGGTTACGATTCTGTGGACCTGGCCTCGACCGGTTCCCTACGCCGCAACATCGCTATAGAGCCGGCGGTGGTCAGTGGGACCATCTCCTTCCTGGAAGGCGGGACCGCCAGTGGGGTCGTGATAAGCCTCACCGACACTGCCAGCGGAGAGGTGGTCAACACCACCAGCGGGGCTGGAGGTGCGTTCACCTTTGGCCGCCTGCTGCCGGGAGAGTACAATGTGGACACTGCCGACGCCAACATCAGCGGAGGCTCCCAGACCGTTACCCTCAGTGCAGGGTCCACCGCGACCGTGAACTTGAACATGTACAGAGCGACACAGATCACCGGCCAGGTCACCATCGATGCGGTGCCCCAGGCCAATGTGGCGGTCGGCTTCATATCCGATGCCGGTGAGCTGTTCACCACTACCGATCCCTCAGGCAACTATGTGATGACACTGCCCCAAGGCACTTACACCGCATACGCTCTGACCCTGAAGGAAGGCGCGAGCATGGTGGCCATGGAGCCCCTGGTCGCCAATACCATCAGCGCCACCCTCGACCTACAACTGTCCACCGGTTCGGTGGTCACAGGAGCGGTCAAGAACGGCGGCTCGGCGGTCAGCGACGCTGAGGTTGTCTTCACCTCTACAGCTGACGCTACTTTCCTGAGGACCTCTACCAACTCCACCGGGGACTACCGTCTGGTCTTGCCCACGGGAGATTACTTCGTGTATGCGGCAGGCTCCGGAAAGGCCCACTGGGGTAACCTGGCCATAAGCGGCACCAGCACCCAGGAGATCGCCTTGCAGGATTCGACAACCATCGGAGGAACCACTTGGTACGATACCAACCTCAACGATGAGATGGACGCCAGCGAGGGCCTCGGCAACGTGGTCCTCAAGGTGCAGTCCAAGAATTCACCATCTCAGACGGTGTACTTCACATCCGATGCTTCGGGCGATTATAACATAACCCTGCCCACTGGGAACTCGTACGTGCTCACCGCCAACTTGGACGGTTACACCGAGTACACCAACACGTACGATCCCCTGAGCTCGGCCGTCACCACCAACATCGAGATGGCGGCCATCAACCGCACGGTCACCGGAACGGTAACATCCGGCGGGACCCCGGTCAACGGGATAACGGTCACCCTTACCGCCAACGGCGGTGGAGCTGTGACCACCACCGCGACCACCAGCGGGTCCGGGCAGTTCGCTGTCACCGCTGCACCTGGCACCTACTCGATCATCGTCGATCAGAACGTCTCCGGGGACAACTCCAGCATGTACAAGGCCTCCCAGTCCCTGACAGTGGAGGTAGGCAAGGACCCCGACGCCGTCAACGTCTCGCTAGACACGGTAGCCCGGGTCACGGTCAACGTGGCCATACCTTCGGGAGCATCGGGATCGGTCCGTTTCATCGGGCCCGACGAAACGACCGTGGCCGCGTCCACATCCTTCACCGAGTACCTGACACCAGGCACATATTCGGTATATACCGAGCTCTCGGACGACGGTGTGTACTACACTGACCTAAGGTCGGCGACCATAGCTGCGGGCACAGATCTGAACATCGCTCCCCAGCTCTCCTATGCCCTAACTGGGCAGTTGCAGTACGATGGTGAGGACCTTCTCATCCCCGCCAACGTCACCATCTCCTCGGGAGCGGCCGCGATTACCATGAACGCCAACAGCCAAGGGTCGTTCACCACCTACCTGGTGAACGGCACCTATACCGTGGATGCGGAGTACCACACCACGGGGACGATAGATGAAAAGACACGTTACCTTGTCTACACAGCGAGCCAAAGCGTCACTGTCAACGGCGGGCAGACCGCGGACATCGCTCTGGCCCGCAGCCTTGATAACGCCACCCTCAGCGGCTCCATCAGCGGGGCCTCCTCAGGAGTGAGCTGGACCTTCGTTGCGTTGTCCAGCACGGCCATCGATAGCGCCGCCAGCTCCGGAGCGGGCTCCTATTCCGTGAACCTCGCACCAGGGACATACAGCGCCCACGGCGTCGATGGTTCTGGCAATGTGTACTTGGGGGTCGTAAACGTCAACTCCGAGGGCACCAACACCGCCAACGTGACGTTCGAGAGCGGCCTCCTGGTCAGCGGGACGGTCCGATACAACGGAGCGGGCGCCGGTAACGCCAAGATAGTATTCTCGGACGGTGCCCAGGTCACTGCCAACGCCAACGGGGCTGGAGGCTATTCCGCCTACCTGCCACGGGGCTCCTATAATGTGACAGCAACATGGACCAACGAAGAGGTGGCCGGAGTCATCGTTACCTACTCCCGCTCCTTCGATCTGGATGTCAACTCCAGTGTGAGCAGGGACATCGATCTGGTCCGGCAGATTAAGGGAGTAGTGGAGCTGGTATGGGACTCCGGGAGCAAGACGACCGTCAACGCGGGGGAGTCCGCCACCTATGATGTTACCGTGTACAACCGCGGCAACATTGACGACACGTACGTCCTCGGCAGTGACTCCAGCTGGAACGTCACCTTCTCCGAGAACACCGTGGAGATACCTTGGGGCGCCAACAGCTTCAGGACGGTCCAGGTAACCATAGGGACCCCGGATAACGCAAAGGTAAGCCACTCCGCCATAAAGCTGACCGCCACCTCCAAGAACCACACCAGCGCATCAGGTACGGTCAACGTCGACGTCAACATCGTGCCGGTGTACGCGGTCAGTATCAACACGTCCGCGGCTCAGACGATAAGAGGCGACACCATAACCTACCCGTTCATCATCGAGAACGACGGTAACATCGTGGACACCTACAACTTCACGGTGTCCAACATAGCAGAGCTGGCGGTGCAGGGATGGACAGCCACCATCTCAGGCACGAGCAACGACTACAAGGTCGTGTCAGTGGCCGCGGGAAGCACCCAGACGGTCAATGTGGTGCTTACAAGGAACCAGGAGACACCCGATGTGAACTCCACTGTAGTGGTGGCGGTAAGCTCGGAGCAGAGCGCCACGGCCAGCGGGGAAAGGCAGATTCAGAGGGCCGACATCAGCATGCCAGAAGATGGCCTCACGGTCAGCGGAGACGGCATCAAGATGAACGCCCCGGAGATACCGGCCATGACCTGGGTGCTCCTGGTGGCTCTGGTCCTGATGCTGGTGCTGTTCGTGGTCCTTAGGGTCAACAAGGGGGTGTTCGGACGCCGAAGAAAGAGATGATCTTGATCGCAGCGGTGATATCGCTGCTGCTGACATCAGCCCTCGCCTTGCCGGTGATGGCGGATGAGGCGAGTGACTATAGAGTAAGCTTCAGCGGCGCCGAGTACCTGATCCCGTCTGAGCAGGGCGTGGTGGTGGTAAACATCGCCACCGACCGGCCCTTAGGCGACTACACCTGGAACGCGTCGATAAGTTCCGGGCAGATCACCCCCAACAAGGGTTCGGGAAGCGCGGACAGCTTCAACATCACTGTCACCGCTCCCGCTACCACAGGGGATGCGGTCCTGAGCCTGAGCCTGACCAACGGGACGGTGAACCACACCTCCACCTATACGTTGCACGTCATACAGGCCACGGTCATTTCCGCGACGGTGAAGAACAGCGGCTTCCTGGCGATGGATGATGTGAAGGTGCGGTTCCTGGCGGACGGGGCGGTCCTGAACGAGACCACCTTCAATATCGCCGCCAATTCAACCAGTACGGTATCTTACAACTGGACGGCGCACGGTCTGAGCGCAGGAGAACACACCGTGCAGGTGATGTTGGACCCGGACAACGAGTATGTGAGGTTCCTCGACGGCAGCTCCACGTACACATCCAAGTTCTTTGTTGGAGAGTCCATCTGGGGCACCATGAACATCATCTTGGCCATACTCGTGGCCATCCTCGCCTTCATCGTGTTCCTGACCTATATGAACAGGGGTAAGAAGGGGAAGAAGAAGAACTGAAACCATTTTCCTCCTTTTATTTATACAGCGATCTTTTCGTTGTCGGGAATAGCTCCAAATAGTCCCTCCTCAATTGTTCGGGGCGATCGCTATGGCTGAACATGTTGAGGATATTGGTCAGGATGGTTTCGATGCATACATTAAGGCCCACCCCAAGGTGGTAGTGGACTGCTGGGCGGCATGGTGCGGACCCTGTCGCATGATGGGCCCTATCATAGACAAGCTGGCCATGGACCATTCGGGCAAGGTGGCGTTCGCCAAGCTCAACGTCGACGAGAATCAGAAGCTAGCGCAGACGCACCGCATCATGGCTATCCCTACTTTGCTGTTCTTCAAGGACGGAAAGGTAGTAGACCAGATAGTAGGGCTCGTACCCAAGGAAGAGATCGAAGAGGTCATACGAAAGAAGCTGTGACCTCACAGCTTGCGGCAGAGCTCATCGATCTTCTTCTGTAGGCGGGCCGAGTTGACCGCCACTGCCACTTCCCCCCGGGTCTTTTCCAGGAGGGACCTGGCCACATCCTGTTTCCTTCTTATCGGTATCAGCGCGTCGGGGAAATCGAAGCGCATTATGACAAGGAACATCTCCTCCATCAAGTTGAGGTACTCCGTGGCCTTCTCCACGTCGCCCTCCCGCAATCTTTCCAGGGCGAAGCGTCGCAGCTCCCCGATGGCATCGGCCATGCCCAGCATGTAGGCGTTCCCGGTGATGCCCATGTCATCGGGGTCCGGCAGCTCCTCGTCCTTGACCATGGCCATAAGGATCGCGGCCTCCGCCAGCTCCTGCAGAGCACTCTCCACCAGGCCCGATTCCCATATCTCGGGATAGTCCTCCAGCAGAGAGCGAAGTCGGTGCGCCTCATCCAATGCCTCATGCATGAGAGGCATGGCATCGTCCTTCTTGTGTATCATATGTACGATGCTGCCTGACAGGCGGTTGATGGCCCGCGTGGACTTGATGGCGACCTCACGCACCTGATCCTTCTCTTCCAGTCTGGATTCGATGCGTTCAGCGATCTCTTCCAGGTTCTTCATATCCATTTTAACACCGCCCGTTTACATCTACCTTCTTATCGTTTCCATATGCTCGACGCGGCGCCGGATGACCTCAGGCCGCCCAATGTCATGGCGGACGAAGATGGCCTCTCCTGTCACGAAGGAGAGCGCCTCCTCACACGCCCTCTCTGCCTCCTCGATGCTGTCATCGATCCCCACCACTCCCACGGCCCGAGAGGTAGTGGTCAGCACCCTGCCGCCCTCCTCGCTTACCATGGCGTAGTAGGCGCGGGCCCCCATGGCAGCGATGCTCTTCTCATCGACATGCACTTCCTTGCCCGCCGCGGGGCTGGTTCCATACCCTTGAGGGACGACATACTTGCACACCGTGGCCTTACGGGCGAAGGAAACGTCCTTCTCGCTCAAGCTACCCGCGGCTATGCCAGCACAGATGTCCGTGAACGATGATGAAACGATGGACAGGACGTTCATGGCCTCGGGGTCCCCGAAGCGGGCGTTGAACTCGATCACCCGAGGCCCGCTTCGCGTGTTCATGAACTGCCCATACAGGATTCCACGGTAAGGACAGCCCTCCTCTTCCATGGCCGCAACCGTCGCCCGCATTATGTCAAGGGCGGCCTCCTTCTCGGTGGGGGTGACGAATGGCAAAAGGTGGTCCTCCTGAGAATATGAGCCCATGCCCCCTGTGTTCGGCCCCACATCCCCCTCGTAAGCGCGCTTGTGGTCCTGCACCAGAGGCATAGGTATCACCTTATGGCCGTCGCAGAAGGCCTGCAGGGTGAACTCCTCGCCGACCAGCCGCTCCTCGAGCACCACCCCTCCGCCGCCTATGTTATGGGAGAAGATGTCCTCAAGGTAAAGCATGGCATCCTCCTCACTGAGAAGGTGCTCGCCCATCACTTTGACCCCCTTTCCCCCTGTGAGCCCGACGGGCTTTACGACCAGGTCCTGGTCGTGGTCTCGAACATAAGCCTTCGCGGCCTCAAGGTCGTCGAAGGCCTCGAACTCTATGTTGCCAGGAACATCGTGCTTGCGCATAAGGCCCCGGGTGAAGGACTTGGACACCTCCAGCCTCGCCGCCGCCTTGCTGGGGCCGACGCAGCCGATGCCCTTGGCCTCCAGGGCATCCACCAGACCCACCTCCAGGGGGGATTCCGGCCCAATGACCGCCAGATCCACAGCTCGATCCGCCGCGAAACCCACCACCTTTTCCACGTCGGTCTCCTTCATGAGCTTGAACTCTCGGGACAGACCTGCTATGCCGGGGTTATGGTTCTTCATGGCGGAGTAGATTGTCGAACCGCTGGCGGACAGAGCGGCGGCGATGGCGTGCTCGCGTCCACCCCCTCCTACGACTAGGACCTTCATGGAAATGCCTCGCTAGGATAATGGGGGCCCGTAATAATAATTGGCGGTTCAGGCCTGGATGTTGAGCGCCTGGAACAGTTCGTCCAGCCCTTCTCCGGTCTTGGCACAGGTGCGGTAGAGCTTGGCCCCCTTCTTGACGCGGTCATAGTCGCGGTCGAGCAGGGATGCATCGATGTCCATGTATGGAAGCAGGTCGATCTTGTTGAGGACGGCGATATCCGACTCCAGGAAGATCAGGGGTTGCTTCCGCACCATGTCATCCCCCTCCGTTACGGAGATGACCACCATGCGCTGGTCCGTCCCCAAGGGGAAGTCCGCGGGGCACACCAGGTTGCCGACGTTCTCCACGAACAGGAAGTCCAGGTTTTCCAGGTCCAGTTCGTCCAGCGCGTGGTACACTAGGTCCGCATCCAGGTGGCACTCTTTTCCGGTGTTGACGTTCACCGCCTTGACGCCAGCCTTCTGGAACCTGTCGAAATCATCCTGTCCGGTCACGTCGCCGGCGAGGACCGCGACCCTGATACCCTTCTCCCTCATACGTACAGCCATCTGCTGGATGAGGAGGGTCTTGCCCGATCCGATGGAACCCATGACGTCCACGGAGCGGATACCATGTTCCCTCAGCCGGTGGTGGTTCTCATGGCCCAGCTTCCTGTTCTCGGCGAGGACGTCCGCCTCTATGGAAATGTTAGAAACCTTATGCACGAGCGCAAAGACGAGTAGGCAGTAATAACGATTTGCTCCGAAGGGGAGCATGGTATACGAAAAGGACTTCGTCCGACCCTCGACACAAATTATAAGCAAAGAGCCGTATCCCCAGCTCGGTGTCTGTTGAATGAGCTATTCTCCCCGCGTACGCGAGATCCTGCAGAAGACCGGTGCGGTCGAGGGCGACACGCTCCAGGTGAGGAGCGACAGCCACGACCATATCGGCGTCCTCATGCCCCATCACGAGTTCAGCCACCCCGACGTCGTGGTTCTGAAGTTGAAGAGCGGCTACAACGTTGGGGTCAAGGTCGTCCCGACGTCTGAGGTCTCAGTGGTCTCCAAGGGAGCGACCAGGGCGAAGGCCGACCGCGAGGGCATCAACGGCAAGGGAAAGAAACAGGTGGCGGTGCTCGGCACTGGCGGCACCATCGCCAGCTATGTCGACTATCGGACCGGTGCGGTCCATCCCGCCCTGTCCGCCGGTGACCTGGTGGCCAGCGTCCCGGAGATCGCTGAAATATGTGATGTGAGGGCCGAGGTGCTGTTCTCCATTTTCTCCGAGAACATGAGGGCCGAGAGCTGGCAGAGGATCGCTGAGTCCGTAGCGGACCGCATCAACGGAGGCATGGAGGGATGCATCATCCCCCACGGCACGGATACCATGGGCTATACATCGGCAGCTTTGTCCTTCATGCTTGAGGATCTGACAAGGCCGGTCGTCCTAGTGGGCGCGCAGCGCTCCTCCGATCGACCGTCCTCGGACGCCTACACCAACCTGCTATCGGCCGCCCGCTTTATCGTGGACACCGATGCCGCTGAGGTGGTGGTGCTGATGCATGAGAGCAGTTCCGACACCACGGCCGCTGTCCACAGGGGGACTAAAGTGCGCAAGATGCACACCTCGCGGAGGGACGCTTTCCGCAGTATCAACGAAGCCCCCATCGCCACGGTGGACTTCGAGGGACAGATCGCCTTCCATGGCGATCACCACCGGCGGTCATCTGGAAAGACCATCGCCCGGACCGCCATGGAGACCAACGTCACGCTGTTGCAGTTCTACCCCGGCATGAGCCCCACGACCTTCGGCAGCGTACTAAGGGGCAGCCGAGGGGCGGTCCTCGCCGGTACCGGCCTGGGTCATGTATCCTCGGACATGGTGGAGGAGGTGAGGAAAGCGGTCGCAGGAGGCACCACGGTGGTCATGACCTCACAGTGCCTGTACGGCATGGTGGACATGAACGTGTACGATACCGGCCGGGACCTCCTGACCGCTGGCGTCATATCCGGCGGAGACATGCTGCCAGAGACCGCACTGGTGAAGTTGATGTGGGTACTGGGACAGAAGGACGATGAGAGCAGCATCAGGGAGCTGATGACCACGAACCTGCGTGGAGAGCTGACTTCGAGGAGGGTGCAACATGAGCGAGCATGAGCTGACCTGCGGGCTGGAGATCCACCAGCAGCTTGACACCAAGAAGCTGTTCTGTGATTGCCAGACATCTCTGGTGGAGGAGGAGGGGGCCAAGTTCCAGCGGCGCCTCCGTCCTACGACGTCGGAGTTGGGGGAGATCGACCGGGCGGCCTTGGTGCAGGCGGAGAAGAAGATGCGATTCCGCTATCAGGCACCCCCCTCCGCCTCCTGTCTCGTGGATGCGGACGAGGAGCCCCCTCACTGCGCTAACGACGAGGCCCTGGACATTGTACTGACGTTCGCGGCCATGCTCCGAGCCCGGTCGGTGAACGAGGTCCACTTCATGCGCAAGATCGTCATCGATGGCTCCAATACCACGGGTTTCCAACGCACTGCCATGATCGCTACCGACGGGGTGTTGGAGGTCAACGGCCGCGCCATCTCCGTACCCACGTTCTGCCTGGAGGAGGACGCCGCCCGCAAGGTGGACACCAAGGCCGGGGAGATCACATACCGCCTGGACCGCCTGGGGATCCCGCTCATCGAGGTGGCCACCGGTCCCGAGCTGCACACGCCTGAGGAGGTAAAGGAGGCCGCCCAGCGCCTGGGCTCGATGATGCGCGCCACCAGGAAGGTGAAGAGGGGGATCGGCACCATCCGCGAGGACGTCAACATATCCATCCCCGGGGGAAGCAGGATCGAGATCAAGGGAGTGCAGGAGCTGAGACTTCTTCCCGTATATGTGGAAAAGGAAGTGGAGAGGCAGCGTTCCCTGCTGCGGATACGGGACGTGTTGAAGGAGAGGAACGTCGCCAGGAGCGAGACCGCGATACAGGACCTCACGGAAACGTTCATCAAGTGCCCTTCCAAGGTGATCATGGGCGCGCTCAAGAAGGGCGGGAAGGTGCTCGGCGCTCCCCTTCCCGGCTTTGCCGGGGTACTGCGCTCTCCTGATAACAAGCTGCGCCTGGGAGCGGAGATGGCGCAGTATGCCCGCACCAAGGGTGTGGCCGGAATATTCCACTCCGACGAGCTACCGAACTACGGGATAGATCAGAGCTATGTGGATGAGGTGTGCAGGACCTTCAACCTGGGAACTCAGGATTCATTCGTGCTCTGCGCGGATGAGGTCAACAGGGCGGAGGCGGCATTGAACGCAGCCCTGGCCCGGGCCTACGAAGCCCTGGTGGGCGTTCCCGAGGAGACCCGCGACCCCCTCCCCGACGGCACCAGCACCTACTCCCGCCCCCTGCCGGGGGCTGCCAGGATGTACCCGGAGACGGACGTCCCGCCAATCACCTTGGAGAAGGACAGGCTGGACCGCATCGCGTCCAACCTCCCCGAGATGCCGGAGGTTCGCACCGCCCGCATTGCGTCCACATATGGCATCCATGAGCAGCAGGCAAAGCAGTTGGTGCGTGACGGATGGGACGACCTCTTCGAAGAGGTCGCCTCGAACAAGGAGCTCGCCGGCATCGCGGCCCGGACCCTGCTCTCGACCTTGCCCGAGCTAGAGCGGCAGGGCGTGGACGTCAGCAAACTGGACGAGGCCGCCTTGCGCGAGGTGTTCACATCCTTATCCAAGGGAGGGTTCGCCAAGGAGGCGGTGCCCGACGTCCTATCGTTGGTGGCCAAGGGCAATAGCGTCCCTCAGGCGATCAAGGAGCTGGGAATAACGGTGATTTCCACCGATGAAGCTGCTGAGGTGGTAGCCAGGATCGTGCATGAGCGGGAAGGTTTTGTGCGCGAGAAGGGAGCGGGCGCGGTGGGCCCTCTCATGGGCGTGGTGATGGGCGAGCTCAAGGGCAAGCTCGACGGAAAGGCGGCAAGCGACCTGATAAAGAAGGAGATCGAGAAGCTTCTCTCCTCCTGAGCGTACCCTCTCGGCCGCCCTGGGTACGAACTATGCATCCGCCCCCATGGCGGCATAGGGCCTGTCATTATCGACTGGCCTTGCCCATCCTAACACGGCCTGTCTTTATTAAGACCTACTTGGAGCCCTCTTCGCTGGACCCTTTCTCCTCCACATCCTCGAACTTGTCCAGGGTGTTGGTCATCACCTTCTGGAGAATATCGATCTGCCCCTGGTAGTAATCCCTCTTGTCCGGATGCTCCACCTTCAGGTACTCGATCTCATCGATGTTGTCCTGTATGTCCTGCTTTACCAGGACCACGCCGCCGCTCTGCTCGATGACCTGGGTGACATATGCGGCCATCCTGTTCGTCCTTTCCTTCTTCTTATCCTTGGAGTTCCTCATCATAATCTCCTCGATACTGCCCTGGGATTGTGGGCATTCTCCCTACCCACAGACCAGTAACACCGTCACGGTGCAGAACCATCCATATGGTCCTTCCGTTCCCCTGAACAGTGACGCTTGGGGCGTCTACGCCCTGCATCACCTTCTTCTCCTTATAAACCAAACCGCTCCACCCACGGCCCCGATCACGGCCACGAGCACTCCGCCCAGGAGCACGGGGTTCCCCATGATGTCTCCCAGGGCATCGTTCCCAGAGCTGCCCACCGAGAACTCAACGGCCCCCTCAACGGTATGACCCGATCCGTCCGTGCCCTTCACGGTCACGCTGTGTGGTCCGTTCCCGAGCCCTGCGAACGACACCGAAGTGGAGTTCAGGGGGATCTCCACGAACGCTCCGTCGTCAAGGGAATACTCCAGCTTGCCGAGGGCTGCGCTGTCGACCACGGTGAAGTGGACGGTCACATTCCCATCTGGATAGATCTTCCCTGGCTCCAGGAACACGATCCCGGGGGACCCCTGGGAGATGGCAATGGTGGTGTTCTT